>JAEEYJ010000150.1 GCA_016291725.1 Solobacterium sp. | reverse complement strand
GAACATTGTGGCGGTGTCCGGCCTTCTTCTCGATCGGTCTCAGATAGCGCGTAATGACCAGTACGGTCATCAGCATCGAGCAGGCTGTCAGCAGAGTGATGATCGGGCTGATGATGAATACTGTGATGGTAAGCAGTATGGAAATGCTCAGCTCTGTTGCCAGGCGGAGAATGATGATCATCAGGTCAAATGTGACAATCACATCATTCTGGATAACCCGGAGAATCTCTCCCGTTTCTGCACTGAGATAGTACTCATACGGCCGGGAAAGGAACGCGTGCAGCATTTTCCGCTGCAGACGGAACCGGTTGTTGAAGACAAAGCGGAACTGGGTACGGTATTCAAAGATCAGATAGAAGCCTTTGATGATGGTTACAGCAATCAGGATCAGGATTGCGGCAAAGATGAAATCTTCCCGGGAACCGGCATGCAGCAGCCTTTCCAGCGTAGAAATCACAGCAGCTGTTTTTCCCTCTCCGCCGCCTTTGAGCATGACCGTGACCAGCG
Source organism: Solobacterium sp. (assembly GCA_016291725.1). GTDB lineage: Bacteria > Bacillota_I > Bacilli_A > Erysipelotrichales > Erysipelotrichaceae > Bulleidia. Next base: position 2,455 of record JAEEYJ010000150.1, on the reverse strand, counting down.
GCACCATCATGGAAACACTGAGCACTTCCAGACCCGCTCCGATCAGCATCATAAAAAAGAGAATAACCAGATGGATCTTCTGCTTTCTGTCAAACAATCCTAGGAGTTTCCTGAAAGTCGTCATGAATCAAGCCTGCCTGTATTATTCTATACTGTTTTTCTGTAAAATCCTATGCCGGCATGCCATTGTTCCGCAGAGGAGGGAAAACTTTCCGTAGTATAATGGAATCAACCATAAACAATTTCTACAGAATGTAAAGGAGATCGTATGACAGAAACAATGACCAAGCGGGAGCGTTTTGAGCATTTCCTGCACAACGAACCGGTAGACCGTGCACCGGTCGCTTTCTTCCACCATTTCACCGGACCGGACAAATGGCTCAAAGGACTTGAGGATGAAGAAGCTTTTGAAAAGAACATTGAAGGCCACCGGATTGCCAGAAAGATCTTCGACCCGGATGTAATCAAGGTAATGAACGATACTTTGATGATCATGCCGGTGGATGTATCCTTTGTAAAAACAGCAGAGGATCTGAAGAAGATGGAACCTCCTGTACACGGTTCTGCCTTCTTTGAGAAGTCAAAGGAACTGACCAGAAGAGTACTGGAGTTCTACAAGGATTCCGACGCACCGACCTATTTCACAGGATTCTCACCCTGCATCATTCTGCGCCAGGGACTGCAGAGGGCGGACATTCCCACAGAACCGGGCAAGACAAAGCTGCAGACCCTGATCGAGGAAGACAAGGACGCTGTACTGGAAGCGCTGGACCGGATTGCGGACAGTGTCATCGCTCTGGATCACGAACTCTTCACCGAGACAGGTGTGGAAGGCCTGTACTTCAGTGTGAACAACCAGGCACATCATCTTCCGGACGAAATGTACAGGGAGATTGCGGCACCTTCGGAGAAGAAGGTCATCGCCGATGCAAACAAGTACAGCCGGATCAATATGCTGCACATCTGCGGCTATGACGGACTGGCGAACAATCTGGAGCTGTATACGGACTACGATATCCCGGTCATCAACTGGGCGGTCCATGCGGAAGGTGTACCGCTGTCCGTAGGCAAGAAGATGTTCGGCGGCAAGCCGGTATGCGGTGGATTCGCACAGGCGACGACCATCTACAGAGGCACGCAGAGTGAAGTGGAGAAGGAAACCTTCGACTACCTGAAGGACGCAGGCACGGTCGGTGTTATGATCGGTGCAGACTGCACGGTGCCGACGGACATCGATGATGACCGTCTGAACTGGGTCAGGCGCGCCTGTGCCAGGTACACCCAGCTTGCCGGCAAATAGTACGGTTCACGGAAAGGGTATTCTGATCAAGGCAAAGATTCACGTATCTTTGCCTTTTCAGATGGTATAATCTCCTTATGAACCTGATTCTGGGTGCACTTCCCTATTTCAGTCTGCCGCTTCTGATTTCTCTGATGCTGGTGCCGGTATGCAAGATCATCGGCTTCCGGCTGGGCATTTATGCCGAAGAGAACGCAAGAACGGTCCACCATGGCAGAATTGTACGGATCGGCGGTACGGCCATTTTTATTGCGTTTGTACTGGCGCTGACGGTGCTGTGGCGGGCAGATGATACGCTCAACGGCATTGTGCTGGGCGGCACTATTATCTTCCTCGGCGGACTGCTGGATGATATCTATGATCTGCGGCCGCGGTACAAGCTGCTGTTCCAGGTATCCGGTACCTTGATCGCGATGATTGTCGGAAAACTGTACCTGACGGAGATCCATGCGTTCTCCTTCGTACTGACTTCACCGTTGATCACCTGGCCGATCTCCTTCTTCTGGATTGTCGGCATTTCCAACGCAATCAATCTGATCGATGGCCTGGACGGTCTGAGTTCCGGCATATCCACCATCGTAACGCTGACCATCGGACTCATCGGCTTCTTTATGGGCAGAAGGGATATCTGTATTCTGACGCTCTGCCTGAGCGGTGCCATTCTGGGCTTCCTGCCGTACAATTTCCATCCGGCATCCATCTTTGTCGGTGACTGCGGCGCTCAGTTCATGGGCTTCACCATTGCCTGCATCTCCTTGCTCGGCTTCAAGACAACAGCACTGATCACCCTCGGTCTGCCGATGCTGGTACTGTTCATACCCATCAGCGATACACTGATCGCTATTGTGCGCAGAAAACTGAAAGGCCAGAAGATCATGGAAGCGGACAAGGGGCATCTCCATCATATTCTGATGTTCAAACTGAAGCTGGGACACAGGAATACAGTCCTGATCCTGTATCTGGTTTCAGCCCTGTTCGGCTGTGCCTCCATTCTGGCCTACTTCTACCCGGTACCGGGCATGATCGTAGTGATTATCCTGCTGCTGATGGCGGATATCTTCATTGAGTACACCGGAATGATCAATCCGAAATACCACCCGCTGCTGAGTCTGTCCAACCGCGTCTTCGGCCGTCCGGTCATGAAGGATGGAGAGG
>JAEEYJ010000149.1 GCA_016291725.1 Solobacterium sp. | reverse complement strand
GCTTTGTTGCCCCGACCCTTGATCCTGACGCTCATACTCTCAGCAGTCTGCTTCGGTTCCCGGAAGATGAAGAAAGGCGGCATTTCGCCGGTTCTGCTGATCTGCCTCTCTGCCCTGGCGGGAATCGCCGCATATGGATTATGATCTGCGCAGGTGCTTCAGAAACGATGCAGAACAGAATCATAAGACACTGCAGGCAGCAGAAGAATGGCAGATTCCTGTTCTGATATAATAAGCAGGAGGAGGCAGCATATGAACAAAGCACTCATTGACATCGTTGCCAGACATACAGGTCTGGACCCGGAGAAAATCACTCCGGATACAGAGCTGTACAGATACTGCTACGATCTGGATCTTATGGAGATCCTGATGGAAACAGAATCGGAATTCGGGGTCAGCATCCCGGATGATGCATTGGATGGAATCAACACCGTCGGGGATATCCTCAGGTACATCAATACAAAAGGATAATGCTGCAGAAAGCAGTATCCGGTACAGTCCGGTCGAGGTACATGATTCATGATTTACAAAGAATACGGAACAGGCAGCAGTACCATCATTCTGCTGCACGGCGGCGGACTCTCCTGGTGGAATTACCGTGAAGAAGCGGAACTGCTTCAGAATGAATACCATATCATTCTCCCGGTTCTTGACGGTCATGCCGCCAGTGACAGGCCTTTCACAACCATCGAAGACAACGCAGCCGAGCTCATTGCTTTCATCGATGAGCATTTCAACGGTTCCGTCCTGCTGATCGGCGGCCTTTCCCTCGGCGCCCAGATCCTGCTGGAAATGCTGTCCCAGCGTCATGATATCTGCCGCTGTGCACTGGTGGAAAGCGCGGCTGTACTGCCTTCAAAGCTAACCAATGCCCTCATCGGACCGGCATTCGGATCCAGCTACGGGCTGATCAAGAACAGGGGCTTTGCAAAGCTCCAGGCAGAATCCCTGCACATCCGCCCGGAACTGTTCGAGGACTACTACCGGGATACCTGCCTGATCACTAAACCGGATATGATTGCGTTCATGAAGGCAAATACAGCCTATTCCCTGAAGGACAGTATCCGGGAGAGTACAGCGGACATTCATCTCTATGCCGGCGAAAAGGAAACCGGGGTTATCAGGAAGTCCGTGGAACAGATCCACGCTGTTCTTCCTGACAGTACGGTACAGATCCTGCCGGGACTGTACCACGGAGAATTCTCCCTCAATCATCCGGATGCGTATGTCCGGGCAGTCAGGGAAATACTGGAACCCGGAACTCTGCTATAATGAAGGCAGCGGAGAACCGCTGCCTCGGAGGAGATTATGAAGCATAAAGTAAAAGTAACGGTTATCGACAAAAAATGCTACGACGATCTTCAGGAGAAGTATCTTGCCAACCCCAAGTCCGGTCCCTGCCCTGTCTACAACATCGGTGATGAATTCATCTTCGGCACAGATCCGGAAGACACCAAATACTTCCGCTGCGCAGACGGCACACAGTGTGCAGAAGCGTGGGACTGCATCTCCCGCTACATCTATACCGGTCTGCAGGGCGGATCCATCATGAACGGCTGGACCAATGATGAGAAAATGATGATTGCCTGCTGCAATGATGGCACCCGGCCGGTCATCTTCAAGATCGAACGGATCGACATCGAAGACTGAACAGACAGAAAATGACGGATTTACCGTCATTTTTTATTGTTCCGCAAACTCTACCGCTGCCCTGGCCAGTACCAGCGTCGGATCTATTGTCTCAAACTGCAGATGATACATGTCCTTGGCCAGCGGCATCTCCGTACATCCGAGGATGATGACCTGCGCGCCCAGTGCCTGCATACGCTCTGCCGCCGCCTGCACCCTGCTGCCGTCATAGTCCTTTGCACCGGCTTTGACACCGTTGTAGATCATATCCATCAGTGCATCCTGCTCTTCCAGATCCGGCAGGATCAGTTCTATATCCGGAATGTTCTGCTGGTAGATGCCCGTACGGATCGTACCGCTCGTTGCCATCAGACCGGCCTTGGTGATTCCCCTCTTCTTCAGTTCCTCCCCGGTCAGACGGATCATGTGCAGCACAGGAATCTGCACTGCTGCCTGGATATCGTCAAAGAACCCATGCGCTGTATTGCAGGGCATGACAATGGCCTCTGCTCCTTCCCTTTCCAGCATTTCCGCGCTCCTGATCATCTCCGGGCGGGGATCCTCCCCACCCTCCAGCAGTGCAGCTGTACGGTCCGGTATGGCAGTATTGGAATCGATGATTACATGAATATGCTCCTGATCCGTCGATGCGTGGGTATTCGCTATGATCTTGGTATACAGATCACAGGTAGCCAGCGGTCCCATTCCACCGAGAATACCGATCGTTTTCTTTCTCTGCATGCTCTATCCTCTCAATCCACTTCATTGTAGCACGCAGCTCCCGCAAAATCGAAAATCCCTGTCACCATCACCTGCTGATTGCGTACAATGAAGGTGTACCGAAACAGGAATGATGGAGGGAAGATATGAAGGAAATACATATTGCCGGCATAAAGCCACTGCGGATCGGACAGTGCGAAAACGCTGAAGCTGCTACAGGGCTGACCGTACTGATCTGTGAAAACGGAATGACTGCCGGACTGGATGTACGGGGAGGCGGTCCGGCATCCCGGGACAGCCAGCTCCTGAATCCTTTGATGGCCATTCAGAAAATACACGCTGTTGTTCTTTCCGGCGGCAGCGCTTTCGGCCTCGGTGCCGCAAACGGCGTCATGGCCTGCCTGGAAGAGCGAGGGTACGGCTACAGTACCGTTGCCGCAAAGGTGCCTCTGGTCGTCCAGTCGGACATCTACGATCTTTCTGTCGGAGATGCCGGCGTGCGCCCGGACAGTGCTATGGGCTACGAAGCTGCCCGCAGAGCACTGGATGATCCCAATTACCGGGACGGAAACTACGGTGCCGGATGCGGGGCTACCGTCGGCAAGATTGCCGGAATGACATACGCGATGAAGACCGGCATCGGCAGCTATGCCGTGCAGACCGGTAATCTGCAGATCGGTGCTGTTGCCGTGGTGAACGCACTGGGGGATATCATCGACCCGAAAACCGGCAGACAGATTGCCGGGCTGCTGGACGAGTCCCATACCG
>JAEEYJ010000148.1 GCA_016291725.1 Solobacterium sp. | reverse complement strand
GGAAAACCGGGTGGAGGAGATGAGCCTGCTGGTCGGGATGCTTTCCCGCAGTACCGGGGAGGAGCTCAGCCATTATGACAGTATCTCCTCGGCACCGAAGTACCGCCGGCTCCTGGCACCGGTCTATCTGCGCAGAAGAAGGGAAGATGTACTGAATGAGCTTCCGGAAAAGGAAGAGATAGAAAACTGGGTGGAGATGACAGAGAAAGACCAGCAGCGTTACCGCGCTGCGCTGCGGGCAGACCGCTTCATGGATCTGCGCCGGGTATCCTGGCAGACAGAAGACCTTGAACAGTCCGCCAAGGCGATGCGCCTGCTGGAGATCTGTGAAGAAGCCCACGTGAACGGCCATAAAGTTATCGTTTTCTCTTTCTTCCGCGATACACTCCAGGCGGTAAGCAGACTGCTCGGGGATCTGGCGGCGGAACAGATTACAGGATCGGTATCTTCGGAGAGAAGGCAGGAGATCATCGACCGGTTTACGCTGACGGAGGATCATTGTGTCCTGCCTGCCCAGGTGATTGCGGGCGGTACAGGGCTGAATATCCAGGCGGCGAACATTGTTGTATTCTGTGAGCCGCAGCTGAAGCCTTCGATAGAGAACCAGGCCGTATCCAGGGTATACCGGATGGGTCAGACGCAGAAGGTGATCATTCACCGCCTGCTGTGCGTGCATACCATTGATGAACGGATCATGGATCTTCTGACGGACAAGCAGGAGCTGTTTGACCGCTTTGCGGATGATTCCCTGGTCGGCACGGAATCCCTGAGGATGACGGAAAGCGCCTGGATCAAACAGGCAGCCGATGAGGAAAGAAAACGCTGGGGAGAAGAAATAGAACCGCTGTAGCGGTTCTTTTACATGATTCTGTTCTTTCCGTGGTAGGCGATGGCCATGAATCCCGGACCGACATGAGCACCGATGACAGGCCCGATGCGCATGATGGAGATGTTCTCTTCCTTCAGGCCAGGCCAGTGATTGCAGAGATCGGTACGAAGCTGCTCGGCTTCTTCCTTCTGGTCGGTGTGGATGATGTACATTTCTTCTTCATAGGTGATATCTGCGATATCGTCCTTCATGGAGTCGATCAGTGCCTTGAGGCACTTTTTCCTTCCCCGGATCTTGTCCGTAGCGACCAGTTTTCCGTCGTTCTTGATATACAGCAGAGGCTTGATGCTGAGAAGGGAGCCGACAATGGCAGAAGCGTTGGACAGTCTGCCGCCTTTGCGCAGCCACTGGAGATCATCCACCATGAAGCGGTGAATGAACTCCCTTTTATGGGCTTCGCCCCATTCAACCGTCTCTTCAAACGTCATACCGTTGTTGCGGCAACGGACCAGCTGCTTGACAAACAGCGCAAGCCCGCCGGTAATGCAGTAGGAATCAATGAAGTGGATCTTCCTGTCCGGGTATTCTTCCTTGACCTTGGCAATGGCACGTTCAGCATTGGCGATGGAAGAGGAAACTGCCCGTGACATATCGGTATAGATGAGATCGTTTCCTTCGTCCAGAATGCCCTTGAAGAATTCATAGTAGGCAAATTCCGGGATCTGCGATGTATTCGGCATCTTGCCTTCCCGCATAGCAGCGATCAGGTTCCGCTTGGTTTCAGACCGGCAGTCATCCTGGAATACTTCTCCGTCAATCTCGTAGGTATAGGAAATGAACGGTACGTTATGGCCGTAGAGATAGACGGAGGACAGGTCGCAGGTGGACGCCGTGGCAATTACATATTCATTCATACAACAAGTCGATTATAGACCTCTTGGGGATTTTGTAAACAGAATCTGCATCAGAAGCCCCGTTCATCGAACTTCATGCGGGAGAGTGTTTCTGCTTTGAAGTCATTGTATCTGTCCTGACGGATCGCCTGGCGGGCTTCTTCCATCAGTTTCAGCAGGAAACGGGTATTGTGGATGGACATCAGGCGTGTACCGAAGCCTTCATGGCTGCGGAAGAGATGGTTCAGATAGGCTTTCGTGTAGTGCCTGCAGCACTCGCAGTCGCATTCCGGATCCAGCGGTGTGAAATCGTTTTTATAGATGTTCCGCTTGATATTGATCCGTCCCTGGCTGGTCATCAGCGTGCCGTGCCTGGCCAGACGGGTAGGGAGCACGCAGTCGCACATATCGATATTGCAGGAAACAGCTTCCAGCAGATCATTCACCGCACCGACACCCATCAGATACCTTGGTTTGTCCAGCGGCAGTTTTTCCACGGACCAGCGTACCATGCGGTACATCGTCGCTTTGTCTTCACCGACCGATGTGCCGCCGACGGCATAGCCGTCAAAGTCCATCTTAACCAGCTCCTCTGCGCAGCGCAGGCGCAGGTCTTCATAGTCACCGCCCTGGACGATGCCGAAGAGCGCCTGTTCGTCAGGACGCTCATGGGCTGCTTTGCCGCGCGCTGCCCAGCGCAGGGTACGCTCCATGGACTGCTCGGCATATCTTCTGTCCGCAGGGTAGGGGATGCATTCATCAAAGGACATGATGATATCCGCACCGATCCGGTTCTGGATCCGGATGGAGTCTTCCGGTGAAAGGAACAGGGTATCCCCGTTCAGGGCGTTTTTGAATGTAACGCCTTCCTCCTTGATCTTCCGGCTGTCTGCCAGGGAGAACACCTGAAAACCACCGCTGTCCGTCAGCATCGGTCCTTTGTAGTTCATGAACTTCTGTACACCGCCCGCCATGGCTACGGTATCTTCGCCCGGCTGCAGCCATAGATGATAGGTATTGGCCAGAATGACACCGGCACTGATGGCATACAGTTCTTCCGGTGAAAGGAACTTCACGGTAGCCTGGGTGCCTACGGGCATGAACATCGGTGTTTCTACATCACCGTGAGGTGTATGCAGAACACCTGTCCGGGCACCGGACTGTGTACAGATATGGGTGATTTCAAACTGGATCGGTCCTGCAGCCATACAATGAGTATACCAAATCCGCACGGGAAGAAACACGTGATATAATAAAGAAACGATGAAAAGCCAGTCGATCAAGGTCATCAACCTGCCGCAGACAAAAGAGTCCCTGCCGGCAATCAGGGTCAAGCCGATCCTGATCCATGTCCTTTTCATTGTGCTTGCTTTCTGGCTGATCTTCAGTGATTCGGAACTGACAGCCGCAGGGATCATGCTGCTGGTGTTTCCCATCTTCTCTCTGTTCGTGCTGCCGGACAGGACGCTGGTGGAGTTCTCGGAGCAGTACATGGTCATGTACAATGAGCGGGACAGAGAGCGGTGCATGCTGATCTACTGGGAGGATATTGTTTCCTGGCAGTATGAGTGGCACCGGTGGGCAGACCATTTCATCGTCAACCTGGTGGATGGTTCTTCCTGTTCAGTGGATATGTACTCCAAACGGAGAATCAGCGGCTGGATGGAGCATTATGCTCCACACAAGGAGATCCGTGCAGGGCGTAAGGAGGGTTCATGATGGTACCGGTGGACAAGGACAGGGTGGAAATGTGCAGGAAGGCACAGGTTCCGGATTCAATCTACGATGATATGGAAATGGTGTTCAACATGTTCTCCGACAGTACCCGTCTGAAGATCATGAACGCGCTGTTTACAAGCGAACTGTGTGTCGGCGACATTGCGATTCTGCTGGAGATGTCCCAGTCAGCGGTCAGCCATCAGCTGGCTTCCCTGAAGAAGACAAAGCTGGTCAGGACGCACAAAGTAGGCAAGAGGGTCTACTACTCCATGGCGGACGAACACATCAAATACATCTATCAGATGGCTTACGAGCACGTCATTGAAGACTGACATGAAGATTGCTGCCATTGATTTCGAAACAGCGAACGAACATCCGGCAAGCATCATTTCCATTGGTGTGTCGGTAATGGAAGACGGCATGCTGGAGCGGAAAGTGGAGACATTGATCCGTCCAAAGAAGAGCGTGTACTACTTCCGCAGAGGCAACACAATGATCCACGGACTCCACGCACAGGATGTCAAGGATGCCCCGGAATGGCCGGAAGTATACGGAAAGCTGGAGCCGTACTTTGAAGAATGTGTATGGGCAGCGCACAACGCTTCGTTTGATATGGGATGCATTCGGGCGGCCTGCCGTATGTATGATATGCCTGTGCCGAATCTGCGCTATTTTGATACGGTGGAACTGAGCCGCAGGGTGTATCCGCAGATTCCGCACCACAGGCTGAATGACGTCTGCGATTATCTGCACATCGATCTGGATCATCACCAGGCAGGCAGTGATGCATATGCCTGCCTTATGATTGTCGGCTGTACGATGACACTGGCCGGCATCTACGATATTGAAGAGCTGCTGAAGCAGTGCGGAATACGCATGTATGAACTGTGAGGTTGAAGAAATGACACTGAAATGCAGAGAATGCCGTGAATGCAACGGCATCGCCTGCCGGGGTGAAATACCCGGCGTCGGAGGAAAGGATACCGGACGCAGCTTTATCCGCAATGTGGAAGCGTTCCGGAAAGTCCGCATCAATATGGATGTCTGCGCTGAACCCGGAGAGATCAGCACCGGAACGGAGATTCTCGGTGTGAATCTGTCCGTACCGGTATTTATGGCACCGGTTGCCGGGATCCGCAACAACTACGGTGCGGATATCGATGAATATGATTACAACTGCATGATGCTGGACGGCTGTGACCTGGCAGGGATCCGCGGCTTTACCGGTGACGGCATTGATATTGAAGGGCTGTTTGCAGTACCTGCCAGGGCAGTCAATGACCATGATGGACACGGGATCGTGACCATCAAGCCCTGGGTCAGGGAAGGTGTGGATGCCCGGATAGACATTCTTTCGAAACTGAAGTTCGACATGGCCGCGATGGATATCGACGCCGCCGGACTTCCTCTGCTCAGAGCCGGGAAGACACCGGTAGAGACCAAGACAGCGGAAGAGCTGCGCTATATCCGGAACAGACTGGGGAAACCGTTCATCGTAAAGGGTGTTATGACAGTCCATGCCGCACAAACAGCAGTGGAAGCCGGCTGTGACGCGATTGTCGTTTCCAACCATGGCGGCCGTGTCCTGGACGATACACCCGGAACCATTGAAGTGCTGCCGGAGATTGCCGCAGCTGTCAAAGGAAAGATCACCATTCTCCTGGACGGCGGTGTACGCAGCGGAAATGACATCTTCAAGGCACTGGCGCTCGGTGCGGACGGCGTACTGATCGGCAGACCGCTGGCACTTGCCTGCGTCAAGGGAGGAGCTGAAGGCATCCGCACGGCTGTAGAAGGCCTGCAGCGGCAGCTGAAGGATACGATGCTGATGACAGGATGTCACTGCATTGCGGACATCACAGCTGAAAAAGTCAGAATCGTTGATTGAAAGAAACATCACTTTCTTTCTGAAACGATTTACACCGCTGAGGATCTTGGGTATAATACACGTTAAGAGCGAGGAAAGCCATGAAAAAGTATGACAACAATGCCTTCTTCTGGCAGAAGGTGGATACCCTGTTCCTGCTGGGAAGGGTCAATATTGAAAAGCATAAAGGGGAAACACATCCCATCTATGCCAACATGATCTATCCGGTGGACTACGGTCACCTGAACGAAACACTGAGCATTACGGACAAAGGGCTTTCCGTTTACGTAGGTACCCGCAGGCCGGCAACTGTGACTTCATTGATCGTTGCGGTGGATATTCTCGAGAAGTCCATGGATGTAAAGATGCTGGTCGGCTGCACGGAGGAAGAAACCAATGATATTCTTCACTTCCTGAACCAGTCGGAATTCCATAAGACGGTATTGATCAACAGGGGTAATGAAATCCCTGTCTGGGGATTTACGGAAGACTGAAAAAGGCTCATACGAGCCTTTTTTACTGTATAGCATTCCCGTCGAAATCGTAGTGGATGTGTTCGGGTTTCAGGTCCAGGATGATTCTTTCACCGAAATCCAGGGCGTCTGCGTAGACTTCTTCAAAAGACCGGCTGTCCCGTTCGCCGGGACGTCCCGGCGGACAGTATTCTGTATGATCCTCATTGAATACAATGAGACCGTGGTCATGCTTGTGCATGATCATCATGCCGGATATGTTGTGCGGCCATTTCATCAGCTTTTCAGCATAGAAGACGATCCGGTACCTGAGCTCACTCCCCGGCCGTATCAATCGGGAGATCCGGGATACACCATCAATGGCTTCCACAGTGTCTTTTCTGGTGATGGTATCACCGTAGACAGTGGACGCAGCTTCCATAAGCAGATCCGCCAGCGCTTCGGTTTCTTCCTTGTTCAGCTTTGTCAGCCGGTGTACATCATAGTCATTGATGGTCAGTCCGGCATGTTTCAAAGCCCAGAGATCGATGTCTCCTTCATTGCGGTAATGAACCTGGTTATGGCTTCGGGCGTAGCGTTCTTCCTCCTCCTGGGAGGCCCAGATGATCAACGGATGGGCCACTGAATCCAGAGCATAATGCGCAACGAATCCGTAATAATAGCTCTTCAGCAAAGGATGCCTGTCTGTATAGTCCTTCAGGAAGAACAGCAGTTCCTTTGTCTTTTCCCGGTGCATTTTGCCGCCCAGCCAGTGCAGGGATCCGGGCAGGAAGGAATAACGGCTGAAGAACATAACATCCGGTCCCTGGGTACCGATGTAGAAGAGTTCCGGCCTGTCAATGGACCTGCGGAGCTCCGGCAGCCTTTCCAGCAGTTCTTTGGCAAACAGGGCGTGTGTAGTGGCGGATGGCATACACGGTTCCTCAGTAGAACAGATAGCTGCCGATCCTTACCTGTGTGGATCCGCATTCTACGGCAATCCGGTAATCATCGCTCATGCCCATGGAAAGAATCCGGATCTGTTCCCCGTATTTTTCTCTGATTCTGTCGAACAGTTCTTTTCCCTGCAGGAAGATCCTGCGGATTTCTTCTTCATCTTCTGTGTGCGGACCCATGGCCATGATGCCTTCCAGGCGGATATGAGGAAGCTTCATGATTTCATCAATGAACGCAAAGGCATCCTCTTCTGCCAGTCCGGTTTTGTTTTCGTCCTGAACAGCCAGGTGGAATTCAGCGAGGCAGGGCATGACCTTGTCGATGCGGGCGCATTCCTTCTCAATGACCTTCGCAAGCGGCAGATTGTCCAGAGACTCCACCATGGATACATACGGTGCAATGGACCTGACCTTGTTTCTCTGCAGATGACCGATGAAATGCCATTCGATATCAGCAGGAAGATCCTTCTTGGCAAGGATTTCCTGGGCGTGGTTTTCACCGAAACAGCGCTGCCCAAGTGCATAATATGCCATGATTTCCTCCTCTGAGCGCGTTTTGGATACCACAAGCAGACTGACATCCGGTCCGATGGTTGTTTTTACTTCGTCATAGTGATCAACGGGAATTGTATTCATAGGAAGATTATACCATCGGAACATGTTATAATAAACGACATGGAAATGAAAGAAACACGTGATTCCATTACCCGTCTGCTGGTGATCCTCGCGATAGCGATCGGTCTGGTCAGCCTCTGCATGAATCTGTTTTCCATGTGGCTGGAGAAGAACAATCCCCGGCCGTCAGGACCGACTGTCTACCAGGAAACATCCGTCGTGGTGAACATCATGGTTGCAGGACAGGTGGACTACGTCAGTGACGGGCAGGAAACGGATATCTCCCTGCTGGTGGAAACCGTGCCGAACTATGACTACGCTGTATTCAAGCAGAGAACCCTGGTTCCCATGGAAGGGGAGACGACCGCGGTGGATGCACTGGCCTGGGTAGGCTTTGATGCGGTATGCCTGGCGGACGAGCATTCGCTGCATTACGGCAAGGAAGGTGTGGAGGCTTCCCTGGATTACTGGGGTACCAGAAAGCTTCTGTGCGCAGGCACGAACATCTCCACCGACCAGCAGAACCTGATCCGTCCTGTGGATCTGGGCGGCATTACAGCCGTGGTGCTGTCCTTTACGGAATCCCTGGATGATCCGATGCCGGAAGCGGCGCACTATCTCGTAAACCAGTATGATCCCGAGAAGAGCCCTGAGATTGTAAGGGCGGCAGCGGAGCAGGCGGATATTGTAATCGTCTGCATCGATTGGTGGCAGGACTATCTGGAGATTACAGAACAGCAGAAGGAGACGGCACGGCAGCTGGCGGATGCCGGTGCATCCATCATTATGGGCAGTGCCGGGAATGAGATCCTGCCGGTCTGCTGGATCGATGATACGCTTGTGTTCTACGGAATGGGCGACCTCATGAGCAACAATCCGTATACCTACGGACTGCTGGGTGCGGTTACGGTCACCAAATCCACACTCAATGACAAGACCAGGGTGGAACTGACCAATCCCCGGGTTGAGATCGTCTGCAGCACACGCATCGGGGACAAGTACTGTGTATCCGGCATCACTGATGTGGACAGTGTGCTCTACAGGAACAAATACAAAGAAATCTGCACTGTACTACACAGTCTGGATGATTCCATCCGCCTGGGCGGTATCCGCTGAGGCGGATTTATTTAAGGAGGGTATGAACCATGGACCGCAGCAATACCATTATCAGGACGAGCATTATCGGCATTCTGGCCAATATCATGCTGGCAGTATTCAAGGCAGCGGTAGGCATGCTTGCCAATTCCATCGCAATTGTCATGGATGCCGTCAACAATCTCAGTGATGCGCTGTCTTCCGTCATTACCATCATCGGTACTAAACTGGCAGGCAAGCCGGCTGACCGCAAGCATCCTTTCGGCTTCGGAAGGATCGAATACATGAGCGCGATGATCATTTCCATCCTGGTCCTGTATGCAGGAATCACATCCCTGACGGAATCCGTCAAGAAGATCCTGTCACCGCAGGTGCCGGACTACAGTGTGTTTTCACTGATCATTGTTGCATCAGCTGTTGTTGTAAAGATCCTGCTGGGCAGGTATGTAAAATCCGTCGGTGAGAAGGTGAACAGTGATTCCCTGATCAACAGCGGAGCGGATGCGCTGAACGATGCGGTCATCTCTGCATCTACGCTTGTTGCGGCTCTGGTATGGATGTTCGGGCATATATCTCTGGAAGCCTGGCTGGCTGCGGTGATTTCCGTACTGATCATCAAGAGCGGTGCGGAAATGCTCGGCAGCACCATCAGCCAGGTACTGGGCCAGGGGGCGGAAGCGTCCTATCTCAAGGAAATCAAGCGTACAGTGAGCTCTGTGCCGGGTGTACTCGGAGCCTTTGACCTTACACTCCATGACTACGGACCCGACCGGTACCTCGGCAGTGTACATGTCAGTGTTCCCGATACGATGACAGCGGACCAGCTGGACAAGCTGACCCGGGAGATTACGGATGAAGTCATGCAGAAGCACGATGTGATTCTGACCGCAGTGGGCTTCTATGCTCAGAATACGAAGAACGATGCGGCAGCCGAAGCGCTCGGCAGGATCCGGACAGCGGTACTGTCCGAACCGTATGTACTGTCCATGCACGGGTTCTTCATCGATATGGAGAAGAAGCAGATCCGGTTTGATATCGTCGTGGACTATGAAGTCGCGGATCCGGCACTGACGCATGAACATGTATTGAACAAGTGTGCTGAGGAATTCCCCGGCTATGATATCCGGATCGGCATCGACCGGGATCTGGGCAATGAATAATCAAGCAAAAGAAAGAATTGCTGTTCTGGCGAACAGCCCGGCAGATCTGGACGGACTGTATGCAGCCGGCTGTGATGAAGTGATCCTTGCGTACAACGGTCTCTCTCTGGCTGCTGTCCGGAAGGCGCAGCAGATCCTGCCCGGGACCGGCTGGATGCTGAATGCCGTCTTCTTTGAAGATGAGCAGGATCAGGTCCGGAAGGTGCTCGCACAGCTGCAGGCAGGCACCGGCTCCATCTATTTTTCCGATCCCGCGCTCTGTGCGTGGGCGGATGAATGCGGTATGACGGACCGCCTGGTCTACCGGCCGGATACACTGGCTGTCTCCGCGCCGGATCTGCTGTGGTGGATGAAGCAGGGAATATGCAGCGTATGCGTTTCACCGCTGCTGACACTGGAGGAAATCCTGGCAATCGGGGATGCCTGCCCGGACTGTGAAGTGACCGTGCACGGACATCTGCCGATGTCCTTTTCGCGCCGCCCGCTGCTCAGCAGCTTCGGTGCAGAGAAAGAACGATTTGATTACACACTGCAGGAAGAAACCCGGCAGGAACACTATCCTGCCTATGAGGATGAGAGGGGAACCCTGATCTATACCGACTATGTACAGTGTTCCTTTACAGAAATCCTGCAGATGCGTGAACACGGCATCCATCGTTTTTTCATCGATGGTTCTTTCCTCGGTGAGGAAGAACTGATGGATGCGGTAAGGGGATACCGCACCGTCCTGGACGGAGCGGATCCGCGGAAAGTGGAAGAGGCGTACAGAAAGAAGCACCGCTCTGTGCTTTCCAGCGGCTATTACAGGGAGAAGACGATCGAATGAAGAAACCGGAACTGCTGGCGCCTGCGGGGGATCCCGAACGCTGCAGAACAGCGATACAGTACGGAGCGGATGCGGTGTATCTCGGCGGAAGGCGTTTTTCCCTGCGTTCCCGGGCATCGAACTTTACCCTGCAGGACATCCGGGAAGCCTGTGCGTTTGCGAAGGAACACAGCGCCGCAATCCATGTCACGGTCAATGTCATCCCGCATGAACAGGACTTCGATGGCCTGGAAGACTATCTGAAGGAACTGAGGGATGCCGGTGTACAGGCCGTGATTGCAGCATCGCCGGCAATCATGGCACTGGCCAAGGAGACAGTACCGGAACTGGAAGTGCACTGCAGCACACAGCTGTCCATCACCAATGCAGCCGCGGCGGACTTCCTGCAGAAGCGGGCAGGCATCGACCGGGTTGTTCTGGCCAGGGAATGCTCTCTGGACGATGTCAGGCGCATTACCGCATCCTGCAGCGTTGATACGGAAGCGTTCATCCACGGAGGCATGTGTGTGAACTGGTCCGGCAGATGCACCCTGAGCAACCGTATGACACTGCGGGATGCCAACAGAGGCGGCTGTGCCCAGTCCTGCCGCTGGCACTACCATCTGTACCGCGGTGAAAAGAACACCGGCATGATGACCATGGGGTCCAAGGACCTTTGCGCTGTATACGAGATTGCGGACCTGATGGATGCAGGAGTGTCATCCTTCAAGATCGAAGGCCGGATGAAGACGGAATACTATGTAGCCTCCATTGTCTCTGCCTACCGGCATCTGATCGATGAAATCGCAGAGAAGGGACGTCCGGGCGAAGAGCGTATGCGCTGGCATGCGGAACAGATCATGAAGGGGGAGAACCGGGAAGTCTGTTCCGGGTTCTACCGCGGCACCGCCGGCAGGGACTCCCTGATCCTGCATCCGGATCAGGACGACCGCCTGAATCACCGCTTTCTGGGGAAAGTGGAATCCGTCCGCAGCGGCCGCGCTGTACTTGTGACGAGGAACCCGTTTTCCATCGGTGACCGTGCAGAAGTCATGAGCCCGGGCATGCCGGTGCGCTCGTTCATCATCGAAGAGATGAAGGACGAAGAAGGCAATTATCTGGAGCGCAGCCGTACACCGATGCGGCAGATTGAAATCCCTGTACCCTTTGAAGTACAGCCCGGGGATATGATGCGGAGGGAATGATGATTCTGGAAGGTGACGTAAGTGTTAAGGCTGCACTGCTCGGCGGAAAGCGGACAGTGCAGAAGGTAATGCTCGATGAGAAGCGCCGGGACAGGAACGCTGCTTTCATCCTGCGTGTCTGCGAGCAGAACGGGATTGATGTTGTCCGCTGCAGCAGAAGCGATGTCGACGCAGCTGCTTCCGGCAGAACACACGGAGGGATGATCGCCGAAGCGTGCGCCAGGAACTATGACCGTACGGAGGACTGCCTTTCCCCGGATGTTCCCTTTGTGGTGCTGCTGGAAGGGGTGGAGGATCCGTACAACCTCGGCTATGTCATGCGTACGCTGTACAGTGCAGGGTGTACCGGTCTGGTTCTGAAGCAGCGCACCTGGGAACATGCAGAACCGGTGATTGTAAAATCCAGCGCCGGTGCGTCAGAGTATCTGACCACGGTATTGTCGGAGGATCCGGTCAAGGACATCCGGTGGCTGAAGGAACAGGGACTGTTCTGCTATGCAGCAATGCGGAAGGATGCATCGGTGTACTATGACGGAGATTACCGGATTCCGATGATCATGATGATCGGCGGCGAGATGAGAGGCCTGTCCTCGGCAGTACTGGAACTGAGCGACAGGAATGTATACATCCCCTATATGAATGATTTCCGCAATGCGCTGAATGCGGCCTCGGCCTGCAGTGCGCTTGCGTTTGAGGTGGTACGGCAGCGGCTGTATCCGAGGTGAGAGATGGAGAAGATCAATTCCCTGCAGAACCGGAAGGTGAAGGAGTGGGCATCGCTCCAGCAGAAGAAATACCGTGATGCACAGGGCAGATTCCTGATTGAAGGAGAGCATCTGATCCAGGAAGCGCTGGAAGCCGGCTGTGTGGAAGCTGTAATCTGCAGCGGAAACCAGCCGTTCGGCTTCGATACGGTCTATGAAGTGACAGATGCGATCATGAAGAAACTGTCCCGGAATCCATCCGGGGCAGAATATATCGCTGTCTGCCGTTTCCCTGTCTTTCCTGCCCGGGATGAAACAAGAGCAATCCTGCTGGACGGGGTACAGGATCCGGGAAATCTGGGCACACTGATCCGTACAGCGGTATCATTCGGCTTTGATCATGTATGGTGCTCGGAAGGCTGTGCAGACCTCTACAACGAAAAGACCATCCGTTCTACACAGGGAGCGCTGTTCCGGATCCCCGTGGAGCGTACAGACCTGAAGAAGACCGTACAGGAACTGAAGCAGAAAGGATTTACCGTAATCGGTACAGCGCTCCGTGATTCCGTTCCTTTTGCATCATTGCCGGTACCGGCTCAGGCAGCTTTTGTCTTCGGCAACGAAGGCAACGGCATTACACCGGAGATTCTGGATCTCTGCGACCATTGTGTACGGATTGAGATGGATGGTTTTGAGTCTTTGAATGTAGCGGTTGCGGGCGGTATTGTGATGTACCGCTTCAGGAAGGGTATATGATCCGTCTTTATCTCTGCGGGACGAACTACGATGGTGTATGGGCCTCGGATGTACTGCCGGAAATCTTCAGCAGCCGGATGAAGGCAGCCGTTCTGCCGCTTTCCTACGATTACGGCTGGTCTTCTGACGCGGCAGATTGGTCCGAGCAGTTTTCCGAGGACAGTATGTTCCGCTATGATCTGAAACGGCCGCTGGTATCCTTCGGAATTCCGGAAAAAAACATCCGGTGGATCGACCACTACCGGATGGAAGGGTTTGAGCCGGATGATTATGATGTACTGGTTCTGGTCGGAGAAGACCCGGCAGAGTGCATGATGCGCATGGATGATCTGGGACTGGATCTGCAGTCCTACCGGGGAATCCTGATCGGTCTGAGTGCCGGGGCATCCATCATGGCAGAGCGCTTTTCTCTGTACAGCGAGGATTCGCCGGTCTTTGAACTGCTGCCCGGGCTGGGACTTTCCCAGGGATTCCTGCTGGATATGCACTGGCAGGAAGATGAATTCCATCTGCGCAATGTCATCTATATGCTGGAAACCCAGGATTTTCCGGCCATCTGCATTCCGGAAGACGGCGGCCTTCTGGAGGAAGAAGGGCAGTTCCTGCTGTTCGGCAGTGCATTCGTTGTTACAGACCGCGATCTCGACCGGCTTTATATGAAGCTGGAAAGCTGCCGCTGAATCAGCCCCAGTACCAGCCGGGAAGGAATTCCAGAAAACGCAGCCAGGAAGCACTTGATGCAAAGCCGCAGATGACCGGAAGGTACAGACAGAACAGGAACAGTGCTGCACCGGCGGCAATGCGCTTTGCAGTCCGGTGTCCGGACAGTACGGACGCCATGGCCATGCACAGGAAGAGCACGGACGGGTAATAGTGGTAGGCAAAGGTGCTGCGGCTCACCAGCAGCCACGGCAGCAGTGTACTCCAGTAACCGATTGCGATCAGACCGGATGTCCGGTCTTTTTCTATGACTGCTTTCTTTGTACAGACCAGCAGGCAGGCAAGGCCTGCGATGGAGATCACAGGGTTGTTGAAGCAGGCAATGGTGCGCATTTCCTCTCCGTTGTGCCCGACATAATACCAGACCGGACGCAGATCCAGCAGCCATTCGTACCAGGAAGACTGGTAGGGATGCTCTGCGGTCAGGGAGGCGTGGTAATGGAAACAGTACCGGATCTGCCCCAGTACATTGTGCAGGGACCAGCCGTCCGAGAAAGCCGTGGTCGGCAGATAGGAAATGCAGTAGATCACGGTAGGCAGGACGAGGAAGAACACGCAGCATCCCGGTATGATGGAACGGTAAAGCTTCCGGAAGTCATCTACAGGCAATTGATGATGGTCATGGATCATGCAGGAGAAGAAGATGACTGCCAGACCTGCAGCACTGTAGCAGCCGGTCCACTTCACCGCAATGGCCAGGGAGGTGAACAGTCCGGACAAGAACAGATGCTTCAGCAGATCCTTTAACGGAGTATGTCCCCGGTCAGCACAGGCATAGCGGATCATGAACAGGAACATGCAGAGGATGAAGAGAATGCTGAAAGGTTCGAGAGTAGCGATGCGGGACGCGGTCATATGCATGAAATCAACGCTAAGGAAGAAGGTGCCGAGTGCGGCATCGCTTCTGTCCCTCAGCAGAATGACCAGAATCCGGTACAGCACCAGCAGGGACAGGATCCCGCACACCGCACCCGGGAAGCGCCAGACAAACGGACACATGCCAAACAAATGGATGGACCAGGCGATGATTCCGGTGCCCAGCAGCGGATGGACATGGCTGTACATGCGCTGGGAAGCCTGGATCTCCCAGGCATTGCGCACATGGTAGACCTCATCGAAGTAGCTCTCGCTGCGGTAGTCGGGATGCAGGCAGAGGCTGTCCTGCTCGTCAATGACGAGCGCAGCAGGATACGCTGAATCCTCCTGCGGATCTGTATGAATGCGTACCGGCAGGAAACGGTCTTCCCCGTATGCTTTGAACCCCAGTTCACTGATGGTATCCAGCGGATCTTCGGAACACACTTTGATATAACGGTCGTTCCGGTCCGTATCTGTCAGGCTCCAGCGGTAGATGCGGGTATCCGCCAGTACGGCTGTTTCTTCCCAGTGCTCCAGATCGTTTGAACCGTACAGACGGATATCATGGAAGCCCAGCTGATAACCGCTGTCCAGTGCATTGTTGTCACCTTCGCCGTAGACGGCATAGATCCGGTCATAGTGGGTGTCTTCCGGCAGTTCAAGGATAAAGGAAGCACCGGTGCTTTCCGGCTGCCAGGTGGTATGCGGAAAGGAGAAGGAGCCCAGGCGGAAGAACACAATCAGGCTGCTGCAGGCAAGGATCATCAGCAGGAACAGACGGCTGCCGCAAAGAGAACGCCTGCCTGCTGCAGCAATCACGCCGCAGCAGACCAGACACAGCAGAATTGCCTGCAGGGATTCCTTATTGTCGATCAGTATCTGCATGATTCTATTATACGTTCATTCAGCGTAGCACTCACATTGACAAAGTGCTAAACCATGTCTATAATAGCAGGTGATGTAAGAAAGCCGGTGGATGCCGGCAGGGAGGAGATCTATGTTGAGACCATTGCACGATTATGTTGTTCTGGAGAAAGTCAAAGAAGAAACAAAGACCGAGAGCGGAATCATTCTTTCCGGAAAGCCGAAGGAAGAACCCAGCCAGGGCATTGTAGTAGCGGTAGGCCCGGGTGAAACCGTTGATGGAAAACTGGTTCCGATCGAACTGAAGCCCGGTGAGAAGGTCATCTATAAAAAGTATTCCGGTACAGAGCTGACAATTGATAAGGTCGATTATCTGCTGATTACAGCCAAGGATATCATGGCTGTACTTGAGAAGTAGAAGGAGTGATGGATATGGCAAAGGAAATCAAGTATTCAAAGGATGCACGTTCAGCGATGCTGGACGGTGTAAACAAACTGGCTGATGCGGTCAAGATAACACTCGGTCCGAAGGGAAGAAACGTTGTTCTGGAGAAGAGCTACGGTTCACCGCTGATCACCAATGACGGTGTAACGATCGCCAAGGAAATCGAGCTGGAAGACAAGTTCGAGAACATGGGCGCAAAGCTGGTCTACGAAGTAGCGAACAATACGAATGAGAGTGCCGGAGACGGTACGACGACAGCGACGCTTCTTGCGCAGGCTATGATTACGGAAGGCCTGAAGGCTGTGGAAAAGGGTGCCAACCCGGTACTGATGAGGGAAGGCATTGAAAGAGCAGCGAAGGCAGCGGCGGATGCACTGCTGAAGAAGTCCCATGAGATTTCCACCAGTGAGGATATCCGCAATATCGCAACGGTTTCCTCCGGCAGTGAAGAAATCGGCCAGATCATTGCGGAAGCGATGGAAAAGGTCGGCAACGACGGAGTCATCAATGTCGATGAGTCCAAGAGCTTCGAGACTGTTCTGGAAATGACGGAAGGCATGCAGTACGACAAGGGCTATGTTTCTCCGTACATGGTCAGTGACCGCGAAAAGATGGAAGTGACCATGGAGAATCCGCTCATCATGGTCACAGACCAGAAGATCAGCACGATCCAGGATATCCTGCCGGTGCTGGAGGAAGTCGTCAAGGCGAACAGAGCGCTGCTGATCATTGCGGATGATTTCGACAATGAAGTGATGAGCACACTGATCATCAACAAGCTCCGTGGTACATTCAATGTTGTCGCTACAAAGGCGCCCGGCTTCGGTGACAACGCCAAGAACATGCTGGGCGATATCGCGGCTCTGACAGGCGCTGTATTCTATGCCAAGGATCTGAACATGAACCTGGCGGACATGACAGCTGCCGAACTGGGCGGTGCGAAGAAGATTATCGTCGCCAAGGACAAGACAACGATCATCGACGGCCAGGGAGACCGGCGCAATGTCGAGCAGAGAGTCAAGGAAATCCGCCAGCTCATTGAGAATACAACCAGTGATTACGACCGCAAGAAGCTGCAGGAGCGCCTCGGCAAGCTGACGAACGGAATCGCAGTGATCAAGGTCGGTGCTACGACGGATACCGAACTGAAGGACAAGAAGCTGCGGATCGAGGATGCGCTGAACGCCACAAAGGCTGCAGTTGCCGAGGGTGTCGTGACCGGCGGCGGTCTGGCGCTGGTGGATGTGTACCGGGATATCAAGGGTACGCTGAAGGATGAGATTACAGATGTTCAGAGGGGCATCAACATCGTCCTGGAAGCACTGAAGAAGCCGATCATGCAGATTGCTGAGAATGCCGGCTATGATGGAAACGAGATCTATGAACAGCAGCTGGCGCAGAAGGAGAACGTCGGTTTCGACGCCAAGCACGGTGCATGGGTGGATATGTTCGAGAAGGGCATCATCGATCCTACAAAGGTAACCCGTTCTGCACTGCTGAACGCAGCGTCCATCTCCGGACTGTTCATCACCACGGAAGCGGCTGTGGCAGAGATTCCGGAAAAGAATCCGGTTCCGATGGCAGCTCCGGGCATGGGCGACTACTAAGAATCAGCCCAAGGCACAGACAACTGTGCCTTTTTCATTTCTTTCAGAATCATGCAGAAGACAGTGGTAAATCCATGCAGCAGTGAATTGACACTGCAGGCGGAGATAAAGGACAATAGAGTTCGGGAGAAAAAGCATATGTTCAGAATATCGGAAATGTATGACCTGGACCATACGGTCGCAAAAGAATACCTGGAGCAGTTTGTCTTCCCCTGGGAAGCGCTGAAAGGAATCAAGGATCTGATCCTGGAGCTCGGGGCAAAGCTGGATCCGGAAGAATACAATGAAGTGAGCGAGCACGTCTGGGTGCATAAAACAGCACATATCTATCCAACAGCCTGGCTTGGTGCACCGTGCATCATCGGTCCGTATACGGAAGTGCGCCATTGTGCGTTCGTACGCGGCTCGGCACTGGTGGGAGAGCACTGTGTGGTAGGCAACTCGGTGGAACTGAAAAACGTGATCCTGTTCGATCACGTTGAAGTGCCGCACTACAATTATGTCGGTGATTCCATCCTCGGCTACTATGCTCATATGGGAGCAGGATCCGTTACGTCCAATGTAAAGAGCGACAGGCTCAATGTCATTGTGCATGATGGGAACGAGCACATTGAGACCGGACTGCGGAAGTTCGGAGCGATGCTCGGCGATCATGTGGAAGTCGGCTGCAACTCTGTGCTGAACCCGGGTTCCGTGCTGGGCAGAGAGAGCCGTGTCTACCCGACGAGCTGTGTCCGCGGTGTCGTGCCGGAGCGGACGATCTGGCATGATGACGGTCATCTGACCAGGATCAAGTAGTCTGGCGCATTTTCCGGCGCGTCCGGTTGATGTGGCGCTCGAAATCACCGCTGTTGATCAGTTCGGTGAGAACATACTGAATGAATGCAGGAACGGTGCAGGAGTAGAATCCTGCCTTTTCTTCGTATGTACTGAGCAGGTCTTCCGGCAGGATGATGTAGCCGGTGCGGAAGGAGGGGGCGATGGTGACGGAGAATGTATTCATGTAGATGACGGTGTGCTTCGGCTCCAGGGAGTACAGTGTCTCCTGCGGCTTGGTGGTAATGGAAAGCTCGGACGCAAAATCATCCTCAATGATGTTCGCACGGCGTTCCAGCGCCCAGCGGATGTATTCCCTTCGCTTGGAGGAATCGGTACTGATCCCGGACGGATAGGAATGGTAGGGTGTGACATGCAGTACGGACGCGCTGGTACGCATCAGTTCACTGGTGAGTATACCGTTGTCGCCCATGCGCAGCAGCTCAGTACTGATGTCATGGGACCGGTAGATATTCTGGATGGGATCGTAGACCGGGTCTTCGATCCCGTAGATTCTTGTTCTGCCCAGCAGAATGATCAGCAGGCCGTAGAGGTATTCCGCCCCGGCGCCGATGATGATCTGTTCCGGATTGACGTTCAGCGAACGGCTGCGGGCCAGGTAGCGGCTGATGGCTTCCCGGAGCTCCGGGATGCCTTTGCCGGGAGACCTTTCCATGATCTCATCCCGGTACTCCGAAATGACCCGGCGCATGGTCCTGGCCAGTACACTGTAGGGAAAGGGTGCGTCGGAGCGGGAGAGACGCGGCGGGCGTACGGATGCTGTCATGCGCGGTGCGCTGTAGATGTCTTCCTGGCGGTAGACAACGAAGGATCCTCTGCGTTCCCGCGATTCGATGTAGCCTTCGTCTTCGAGCAGATTCAAGGCATGCTCTACGGTCACCAGGCTCAGCCCGGTGTCCGAAGACAGTGTACGTTTGGACGGAAGCTTGGTTCCGTAGGGATAGATGCCTTCAATGATGTCGCTGCGCAGGGCTTCGTACAGCTGGAGATAGGCCGGAACGCCGGCAGTGCTGCGTATAAAGTTCATGGCTGATCCTATTGTTTTCCCTCTGATCTGATATTGCCATAGTATCAGAAGGTCAGGGTTTTGAGAACGAAGGAAATACGCTATAATTACGGAAATGAAGATAAAGGCCGGAAAACGGGTGGATGCACTGATGGCCGCGGAAGCGGTTGTTTTCCTTGCACTGCTGGTTCTGGAACTGGTCGCCGTACCGATGAGCGATGACTACCGCTATGCCATCAACAACGGTCTGCTGGATCTGTTCCGCCGGGAGTATATCCAGTATATGACCTGGACAGGCAGAAGCGTCGCTCATATTCTGGCGCGCCTGTTCCTGGCATTGCCGAGAGGGATCTTTGCAGCAGCCAATTCGCTTTGCTATGTCTATGTCTGCCGGGTGCTGGTGTACTTCGGTACGAAGGACAATCAACGAAGCGCACTGCTGTTCCTGCTGTGTGCTCTGCTGGTATTCGTGTTCGGGCCGGTGTTCGGCCAGTCTGTAATCTGGGAGACCGGTGCGTGCAATTATCTCTGGACCGCGGCGCTGGTGTTCTCTTTCCTTTCGCTGTACCGTCAGGGAAAGGAAAACAGGTCTGTACTGCTCATGTTCCTGTTCGGCATCCTTGCCGGCTGGACAAACGAGAATACAGGCGGGGCAATGATCCTGATGGCAGTAATGCTGATGGTCCTGCGCGCGGTGTACAAGGAAAAGATCCCCGGCTGGATGTACAGTGGAACTGCCGGTGCGGTATTCGGCTTTGCCCTGATGATCCTTGCACCGGGCAATGCCGTCCGGGCGCAGGACTTTGCCAGTACCAACGGGATGGCCTATGACCTGATGCATGATTTCTTCGGATTCATAACGGTTGTAAAGGATGAGATGACGGTATTGCTTGTTCTCTGTGCTGCCGTGCTGGCACTGGCTGCTCTATGCGGCAGAGAGAGAAGAGAAACCATCACGGCAGCCTGCAGTGCGCTCTGCGGCATAGCGGCCGTCTTTGCGATCGTTCTTTCACCGGTGCCGGTCGTCTATGACCGTTCCATGTTCGGTGCTGCGCTGTTCGTTACCGCTGCGATCATCAGCGGTGTATACGGTATTCTGGGTGATCCATCCCTGAAGAGATGGGCAATAGCCGGCTGCACCGTACTGGCGGTCTTCAGTGCACTGATCTGGATGAAAGGCCTGGCGGGCATGGTGTATACGCGCCGTCTGTATGAACAGCGGGAGCGCTATATTGAACAGCAGAAGGCAGCAGGCAACCTGAACCCCGTTGTACCGCTGCTGCACAATGAATTCATTACGGATCTGGATCCTTTGCTGGCAGGGGATCTGTCGCATTACCGTCTGTTCTGGCTCAACGATGCGTTTGCCTGGCATCATGGCCTGGAGAGCGTACAGGCCGTGGAACCGGAGAAATGGCATCTGATCTACGAGAAAGGCAATCCGCAGTTGATGAACCTGATGGATCTGGACCAGTACCTGCGCTGTGCAGAAGCACAGGATGATCTGATCCTGCTGGTGAACAGCACGGTTCTGGACCAGGAGACCTACAGCGGTCTGCTGCAGATCCTGCGTGTACACGGGATAATCCCGGAGGAATCGTCTGCGGTATTCAGCGTCATCTATGACGATGGAATCGCAGCGATGGACACCGGGGACGACGCCTCCTGGCTGGAGACAGTGTACCGGGACAATTACTTCTATCTGCAAGGGTCTGCGGATCCGGTATACAGTGATATCGCAGTCAACGGAACGGAGTACAGCATCGACAACCAGGGCATTACCATCGTTGTCTACGATATCCAGCAGAACCGGGCAGTGGACAGTGTTACCTGGAATCCGGAGAGTGACCAGGGAGGCATCCGGTTCAGGCAGAAATAAAAAAGAGAATCCTCAGGATTCTCTTTTCCTTTTCGGATACAACAGTACAGCGGCTGCCAGCAGGATGCCGGCAATACTGATCCGGATGCCGGTGTGCAGACCGCGGGGCGTGAAGTTCATCTCAATGATATTCTCACCCGCATCCAGAGCGATTCCCGTCAGACCGCCGCTGACAGCGTATACATCTGTTTCTGCGCCGTTCCTTGTAATATGCCAGCCTTCGTCGTAAGGCACCGACATGAGCGCAAAACCGGGCTCTGCCGTTGTGATATCGGCATAGAAGTAGTTACCGTCCCGGTAGACATGCTCGAATGTGCAGACTTCTGTACCGAGCAGGGATCTGATCTGTTCCAGATCCTCGTTTCGGCAGATCAGGGTATCCTTCAGAATGCCGGTCATGGATGGATCGTACGCATCATAGGAGATGGCCTTGGTGTAGGTCCTGCCGAGATTCGTATAATCCAGGTTACGGTAGATTTTTACGGCGTAGTAGTCCGCGGCAAATTCAAAGTGTTCGAACGGAACAGCTCCTCCGTAGGTCACAACCGCGTACTTGGTCGAGATCAGATTCATAATGTCAGGATTCTTCACATTGAAGGTCCAGGGCAGATAATGAATGATATTGCCCGGATCCAGACGGATGAAATCGTTGGTACTGGGCAGGTAGGTGCTGTCATAGCTGATCATGCCCATGATATCGAAATTCAGATTGTAGGATGTGGACCGGCCCCAGTAGACATTTGCATAGTCTACATAGCTGCGGTAAAACTCATGTTCATTGTCCGGATCAAGCGTGAGAAGGAAGCGGTTGTATTCGCCTTTTTCGCCCAATGCGCGGTACATCAGATCCTGTTCTTCCCGGGTGACATCGCACTGCACCGGCACCCCGGCAAAGGAGAACCAGGAAATCAAGGCGCACTCTGCTGTCACACCGGCAAGAAGCAGTCTGCTGTTCTTCTGCAGCATTGCGGCACCGTTCAGGATCAGGAACGGGATGAAGCAGACGGGAATGAGCAGTTCAGCACCGAGCAGGGAGAGAGATGTTCCCGTCAGTGCGGCAATGATGAGGGAAGTGGTTCCCTGCAGGACAGCCAGGACAACTATGGTTGCCTTCAGGAGTTTCCGGTCCACAGCGTCTTCGCTGTCCAGCAGGATCATGACCTGGGCGATCAGCAGGAACAGCGGGGATGCCAGCCAGCGGAAGGAAGGCTCACTGAAGCCGTGCATGGCGGAGGAGAGGACAGGAACCAGAGCGATGGCACTGACCAGTACTGCAATGAAGGTATTCAGTCCGTCCCGGTTCCTCCTGGAAAAGAGCTGCGGGAACAGCAGTGCCGGCACGGAGGTTGCGTACAGGTAGGCATTCATCACAGAGTTGTTCGATGTGGTGTAGCTGTACAGCGAAGAGAAGGTGCTTGCCCGCAGGGACAGGGCAGTGCCCGGCATCCAGAGTCCGGACAGATAGTCCAGATAGGGAATCAGGGAAGGATAGACAAAGGTGGAACTGCGCTGTCCCACTCTTGTATTGGCCAGGATATTCAGTACTTCCGGCAGTACAGCAAACGCACTCATAGCAAACCCGATCATGTAGCAGCCGATCAGCTTGACTGCCTGCTTCATCATGCCTTTCAGGTTCCCGTAGGTCTGTTTCCACCGCCAGATGAAATACACAATGGTGAACAGGGACAGGGAATAGAACTGATAGTAGTTGTTCAGGAACTGGAAGCATACGATGAAGAGGAAGGCACCGTACTTCCTTTCCTTGATGTACCGGTCCACACACAGGAAGTACAGAGGCAGGAATGTAAAGAACGACGCAAAGAAGGGGTGGGGCATGACATAGAGGATATAGGCGCTGAAGGCCATCATCATGGACCCGAGGACGGACGTACGGTCACTGTGGCCGTTGTACTTGCCGTAGGCATACATGGAATAAGCGATGATCAGGAACTTGATATAGGTCATGATCATGACGGCATGATCGTATTTCATGTTCGTCAGAGCAAAAGGTATCTCGAAGAAATCGTTGAAATAGAACAGTTTGCTGGAATAGAAATCATTGCCCAGGAAGCTCGCCCAGGTCCAGAAAGGAAGCGTGCCTTCCTTGACCCAGGCCTGCATCATCGTCCGCAGATTCTCGAAATTGGATACGTAGATCGTCCGCATATCCCAGCCGACAATAAAAGCCTTGCCGGTCAGCGGATAAGGAAGAAAGATGACCAGGCAGACCACCGTAACCAGCAGGAACAGCAGCGTCTTCGGTTTTTTCAGCGTTCCGTCCATAAACACATCCATTATACAGTAAAACAGAAAGTCTGTTTTTAGTATCTGAACACGTTATAATAAGCGTAATGGAAAAGCAGAGAACGCTATGGAAAAACGCTGCTGTATGGGGAATTCCTGTCCTCTTTTTTCTGTTTTTCTTCCTGATCTCCCGCTATGCTCCATTGGCAGGGGATGACTGGGGATACGCGGCAGGCGGCCGCTACAACAGTGCACTGATGCGGGCATGGCAGAACTATTTCAGCTGGTCAGGCAGATTCTTCAGTGAACTGTGGGGCTACGGAATCGCACCGCACAAAAAGCTTTGGAACGTCCTCAACGCTGCCGTCTTTACCGGAATCCTGGTCATGATGCGCCGTTTGTCCGGTGCTCGGAAGCATCCACTGCTCGTTCCGGCCGTGCTTGTGCTTATGATGCTGAGCGTGCCGCATGAGCTCCGGATGCAGACATATACCTGGATCATGGGTACGACATACGTGATTCCTCTGCTGCTGTTTCTGGTGTACGTGAAGCTGCTGAAGGACTATCTATTCGACAATGCAATGAGCACACTGCGCTTTGTGGTATGTGTATTGCTGAACTTCATGATCCCGCTGTTCATGGAGAATGCTGCGGCGATGATATTCGGCGCGGACTGCCTGGCACTGATCTATGTATGCCTCAAGGATAAAAACAAGAGAGGAGCCCTGCTCCTGTTTACAGCAATCGCTGCCGTCGGGGTTGTTCTGATCCGTTTCTCGCCCGGGGCAATGGCCAGGTCCGCAAGGGATCACGCAGCGTTTGCTGAACTCTCCCTGATGCAGAAGATTGCCGTGAATATTCCGAACCTGATGCACTGGACGTTTACAGCCTATCCGTGCTTCTACGCCATTCTGAGCGCGGTTGTGCTGCTGTATCTGCGCACCCGCAAAGGCCTGGCGCGCAATGCCGGCATACTGGTCTGCCTGCTGTCATACGCGGTGATACCGGGTATACTGCCGCAGGCACTCACGTGGCTGTTCTGGATGGTCTACCTAGCGGTCCTGTTTGCGGCAGCACTGGACATGGATGCTGTGCAGGAAAAGCTGTACGCAGCGTTTGTGCTGCTGTGCGGGTGCGGTGCGAATGCTGTGATGCTGGTATCGCCGATCTTTGCGGCAAGGAGCTCCATCTATACACTGTTCCTGTTCATGCTGTACGGACTGATCCTGCTGGAGCGGACAGAACTGCCGGACAGGGCAGGGCGGATCCTCACGGCAGCGGTATGCGCCGGTGCTATGATCTGCGCTGTACGCTGGATGATGCTGTACCGGATGATCAACCGCATCAATCTCAAGCGCATGAGCCAGATCCAGTACTATGCCGACCGTCCGGATATTGAAGATCTATGGATCATGGGCTATCCGGAGAATACCGTACATTCCGCGGATGTTGTGGAGGGAGATGACTTCCACGATGCTGTCTTCAAGGAGTACTACTTCCTCAATCCGGACAGTACGCTCCATTTCTACTATCTGAAGGATTACAGTACAGAGAACATACTGAACGGGTGAATCTATGAATGTTTATGATTGGGACAATACGATCTACCGCGGAGACTCCACGTTCGGCTTTGTCAGGTACTGCTTTGTGAAACGTCCGAAGTGCCTCCTGAACCTGCCGCGTACCCTGGTGTTCGGGCTTCTCTACCTTCTGCGCATTGTACCGAAGCTGACCTTCAAGGAAAACCTGTACCGGATGTTCCGGTACATAGATGATATGGAGGCAGCCGTGGAGGACTTTACGGCGTCGCATATGGATCATGTCAAACCGTTCTACCGGCAGAAGCAGAAACCGGATGACATCGTGATCTCTGCTTCCCCGGAATTCCTGATCCGTTCCTTCTGCGAGAAAGCAGGCATTCCGGTATGCATGGCGTCTGTCGTAGACATGCATACGGGAAAGTACACCGGTCTCAACTGCCATGGTCAGGAAAAGGTCAGACGGTTCCGTGAATATGCCCCGGAAGGGACCATTGATGAATTCTATTCCGATTCCTATTCGGATGATCCGCTGGCTCAGCTGGCAGCACAAGCATGGCTTGTACGGGGTGATGAGCTGAAGCCCTGGAGGTCTGTATGAATGTAGTATCACTGCCGTATCTCGGACTGGCGGGCTTTGCTTGCCTGCTCCTGATGTTCACGGACAGAATCAAGCGCAGATATACGGTTTTTCTGCTCAACGCAGTGTTCCTGATTCTGCTCAGGGCGAATGTAAGGGACTGGCTGTATGTACTGGTGCTCTCAGGATATGTCTATCTTGCCGGAAGAATGCTGGCTGGAAAGCGGTCCAGGGGGCTGATGCTCATCCTGTGCCTGATACCGGTGCTGGGGCTTGTTTTCTACAAATATGCAGGATATTTCCTGGGGGACAGAATCCTGATGCCGCTCGGTCTGTCCTTCTATACCTTCAAGGCTGTCAGCTATCTCGC
>JAEEYJ010000147.1 GCA_016291725.1 Solobacterium sp. | reverse complement strand
GCAAGTCCCATGAAATATTCATCCCAAGATAATGTATCGCTTCTTTTCGGCATAGTTTCCTCCTAGAACATATTCTTCAGATAGTTTATATCATACAGTGCATCCAGACGCACAGCCATCCTGTGCGCATGTGCGGACAGTCCGTATCTGCTGTACATGCTCAGCACTTTGATGTCTGTGCCCAGATACATTTCCTGAATCCTGGCCGGTCGGTAATGAATCCGGGCTCCAAGCAGGATTACAAGCATGATGAATGAGATCATGCTGTTGCGCTTCAGCGAAGAAGCCGCCAGGTCCGGGCTCAGTGCAATCCCCAGCAGCAGTCCGCCCGCAAATCCGCCCAGATGCGCCAGAACACCGATGTTCGGCATGAAATTGATCATCAGGTTGATCATCAGAATCCGGAAGATGCTGCTGCGCATATACGGATCCTTGAGCGCTCCGCGTACACCGAGCAGGACAAACCAGGATGCCATCAGTCCGTACAGTCCGCCGGACAGTCCGACTGTAACGGCATTGGTGCTGCAGGCCAGTGTCAGAAGGCCTCCGCAGAGGGTAGACAATACCAGTATGATCAGATAGCGTACAGTGCCGTAGGCCTTTTCCAGAACACTGCCAAGGTTGTACAGGCTGAACATATTGACCGCCAGGTGCATGAAGCTGCCATGGATCAGCCCCATGGACAGCAGGCGCCACCATTCCCCTGCCAGGACAAAAGGACGGTAATAGGCACCGAACAGGATTGCATTCTCTGCAGTACTGCCTGTCAGATCCAGTAGATGTACGGGGACGAACATTACAGTACAGAGTATGATAATGCATAGCGTAGCACGTGGTGTGCTTTTCAGTCTATTCAATGCTTCTTCCCTCTCTGAGCTCCTTCAGCAGGGCTTCGAAATACGCCGGAAGCGGTGCCTCTGCTGTGATGGTCTCCCCTGTACGAGGATGAACCAGGGTAATGCGGTATGCATGCAGTACCTGCCCCTGTGTGTCCAGCAAACGGCACGGATGATAGTATTTCACATCACCGATCACGGGATGACCGATGTATTTCATATGCACCCTGATCTGATGGGTTCTGCCGGTTTCCAGTGTACATTCCACAAGTGTACAGCCGGAAAAGCGCTCCAGTACCCGGAACTTTGTCCTCGCGCTTCTGCCGCCCCGTTCGGTAACACACATCTTCTGCCGGTCACGGGAATCTCTGCCGATCGGCGCGTCGATCATCCCGCTTTCTTCGTGGATGATTCCTTTTACCAGAGCGAGATATTCACGATGGCATGTCTTGTCGGCCAGCTGGGCCGCAATGGACTCGTGCGCTTTGTCGTTCTTGCATACAACGATGCAGCCGGTCGTGTCTTTGTCAATCCTGTGAACAATGCCCGGGCGCAGTACACCGTTGATGCCGGACAGGTCATCGCAATGATGCAGAACGGCATTTACAAGTGTGCCGTGGGACACGCCGGGGGCCGGATGGACTACCATGCCCTTCGGTTTATTGACGATCAGAATATCATGGTCTTCGTAGAGGATATCCAGTGGAATGTCCTCCGGCAGTACATCAAGCACCGTATCGTCCGGAATCTCCATAACAATCGTATCTCCGGTACATACCTTGTAGCTGGTACGCACAGCTTTCCCGTTAACAGTTATCTTTCCATCATCGATCAGTTCCTGGATACGGGAACGGGATACTTCCGAGCGCTCGCTCAGCCAACGGTCAATCCGGACGCTGTCTTCATCCACTGTATAGGTCTCGGTTCTCATGCAGTCTCCTTTTCCTTTCTGTCCTCCAGAAACATCAGTATGATGACGATAAACATACCGATGGTAATGCCGCAGTCTGCGATATTGAATACAGGGAAGCTGTACCCCAGCGGGTAGAAATGCAGGAAATCACGTACATATCCCAGAAGGATCCGGTCAATCAGGTTTCCGGCGGCGCCGCCCAGCATCAAGGACAGCGAGACGCAGTATGCTGTCTCATGTCTGCAGTGCATGCGTATGAGTATTACAGCAATCACAATCATTTCGACAATGGAAACAACGGTCAGAAACGGTACTTTCCCGGAGAAAAGGCTCCAGGCTGCGCCTGTGTTCCTGACATAGTCGATATAGAAGAAATCCTTGATGATTTCAATATGTGCGTGCAGCGCTGTATTCATCTGGATCCAGTATTTGGAGATCTGGTCCAGTACCAGTACTGCAATCATGATTGCCCATTCCATTGTTTTCTCCTGCTGTCTGTGCAAAGCAAAAACCGATCAGTGACCGGCTTTGTACTGTTTGAGTGCTTTCGCAATCTGGTCCGGGCAGCTCGTCGGTTTGAATCCGCACCGGGTACCGTCAAGTGCGTCAATGACTTCATCGACATCCCGGCCTTTGACAAGCGCACTGATCCCCTTCAGATTGCCGTTGCAGCCGCCGATCACCTTCAGCTGAACGATTTTATTGTCTTCCACTTCACAGATAATCTGGGAAGAACAGACTCCTTTTGTTTTATAAACAATAGTTTCAGACATGCTACTCTCCTTTATGATTACGCATTATAGCACAGTATACGGATCCTGGGGTATCCAGATCAGCCAGGCTGCAGGATAGAAGGAATGCTGTTCCATGAACGCACCGGCTTCCATATCCATATTTCGCCTGCCGTAGACCGCATTCCAGAAATGCAGTGTACCATCATGATTGTTCCGGAAACAAGTATAGTGGCCGCCTCTTCTGTGCAGATACAGCAGAATGCCGCATTCAGCCTGCTTCATTGCCCCAACGCACTGTTTCCGGGAGATCTGAACCAGCCGCACAGGAAGCCCCTGGGACTTCAGCCAATGGTACAGTACCAGCATGTTCGTACCGAGGAAATTACCGCTGAAAGAGCGTGATTCCAGCTCATGGGCGATTTTCTGCATCGGCATCGGTCTGCCCAGATACTTCAGCAGGTTGTACGCAGCGATCCAGCCGCATCCCCGTGACTTGGTACTGAACGCACCGTAAGGCAGCCTGTCCATCTTTCCCTGGTTGATGATATAGCCGTGCTTGTCGAAGACACGGTCCTCGACTTCATAGCGCCATGGTTCGATGTTCATATAGAGCAGTTCACCGTTTTCCTGGAAGCCGTTCCGCAGCAGTACAGTCTTTACCGCTGTGTCCGCTTCCCCGATATAAATCCTCGATGGATGATCTGCGATGATCATTTCCTGTATGACGGAGGGAACCAGTGCATCCAGTTCGTGGACAGCATTTTCCTCCAGCGAGAAAACGGCATACGAATTGCCCTCATCCGTCCGCCAGACCACCTTGCCGGCATAATCAACACCATCACGGACGATCAGTGTCCGTTTGTTCTCTTGCTTCACTGTTTTAGTAATACTGATCACAGAACAGTGCTATTATACCATGCCTGCACAAAAGAAAAACGGCCTGCGAAGCAGACCGTTATCTTAATCAGTTTCTATGGAAGAAGGCAGGAATTCCGGAGTCATCGTCTTCATCGAAGCTTCCGAATTCAACATCTTCATCATCGGCAGTCACAACAACACCTGTCTTGACCGGGCTCTTTTCCTTTGCCGGCTCGACATTGTCAATCATCGTGTTCTTCGGAAGATCGAAACCGGTCGCGATCACGGTAACGATAATGGATTCATTGATCTTCTCGTTGATCGCCACACCGAAGATGATATCGATGTCGTTTCCTGCAGCATTGCGGATGAAATCAACCGCTTCCTGAGCATCGTACGCACTCATGGAAGCACCGCCGGTAACGTTGACGACAGCGTTCTTTGCGCCGGTGATCTGGCCTTCCAGCAGCGGTGACATAATCGCCTTTGTCGCTGCATCGCGGGCTTTGTTTTCACCGGAAGCCATACCGATGCCGATCAGGGCGCTGCCCTGGCCTTCCATGACACTCTTAATATCCGCAAAGTCAAGGTTGATCATTGCCGGAACCGCAATCAGGTCGGTAATGGTCTGTACACCCTGGCGAAGAACATTGTCTGCTTCTTTGAATGCTTCCTCGAAAGGAATATGTCCGATGACTTCCAGCAGCTTGTTGTTGGATATAATGATCAGACTGTCAACGTATTCCTTCAGCTGCTCCAGTCCGCTCTCTGCCTGACGCATACGGCGCGGTCCTTCGAAGCTGAACGGCTTGGTGACGATACCTACAGTCAGGCATCCGAGCTCCTTTGCAATCTTCGCAAACAGCGGAGATGCACCTGTACCTGTTCCGCCGCCGAGACCGGCTGTCAGGAAGACCATATCGGCACCTTCCATCGCCTGCTTGATCTCTGCTTCGCTCTCCACCGCAGCCTTGCGGCCGTTGTCCGGGTTTCCGCCTGCGCCCAGACCTTCCTTGCCGAGCTGGATCTTGTTGGGTACACCGGATGCGTCCAGCGCCTGGAGATCCGTGTTCGCAACATAGAACTCTACGCCCTGCACACCGTCATCCACCATGCGGTTAACCGCATTGGACCCGGCGCCTCCGATACCGAATACTTTGATTTTTGCAACCTGGTTATATGCTAACTCTGCCATACTATCCACTCCTATTTCCTGCTGCCTGCAAACAAGCTCTTAAATCTGTTGGTAAATGTATCTTCCGGTTTGTTCAGTCTGCTGCGGTACGAGACCGACTGCAGGAACTTGTCCATATCGATACTGTTGTCGGTGTATCCCGCAATCGGAAGTTTGTCCTTATAGGCATAGAACAGACCGAGACACGCAGTCATACCGGCGTTCCTCCCTCCGAGCGTTTCGGGAATATAGTTCCTGACTTCCGTACCTGCCTTCCTGGCCAGCACTTCATTCAGGCCCTGCATTTCACCGCCTTCACCCGTAATAATAACGGTAGTCTTTCCTGCTTGCAAGATTTTACCACAATATTTTACCATGCCGTCAACCCATTCATCCACTTTCGGACTGACACAGGTGAAGAGTTCTTCTTCATTGAGCCTTCTGGCATTTCCGTTGTCATTCCAGATATGTACCAGATTGGCGGGATTGACTTTCTCGTTCAGCAGCAGACTGTACTTGACCAGCTCCACTGCGGCCGCCCTGGTAATGCCGTACTGTTCCACCAGCGGCTCAGCGATATCACCGACACCGAACGGTACAACAACACAGTCACGCAGCCTTCCTTTGGAGAGGATGCCCAGCGTTGTTGCGCGGCGCTCCATCTTCATGATCAGGACATTGCTGTCAACGGACTGCTCGAACAGTGCGGCTTCCTTGGCTACGGCATAGACATCCAGGAAGATATCCATAACCTGCAGGCCGGCCTGTTCCGTACAGCCGACAAGCGCATACGCCATATTCCTGTCTGCGCAGATAAGGTCAATATCAACGGTCAGCTGGGATGCGTGTTCACCGATGGGAATCCTTCTGGACGCAATGCCATCGATGGTATACTTCACGCATACGGTCTGGATCAGCGCCAGATCACGCTCTACGCGTACATTCTGGGCAGAATCCACCGCTGTCTTGATATCCTGTGCGGTAATGACACCATCGATGCCTTCAATGGGCACCGATACCCGTACAGGCTTTCTCTTTGTATTGAGCGCAGGTACACAAAGTATCACTTTCTCGATCTTTGCGCCGAGCGTTTCTCCGGCTTCGCGCGCCGCCTCAGCTATGGCAGCTGTCAGTGCGTCCTGGTCTGTAATGGCATCATAGGAAAGTGCGTCAACAGGAACCCGTTCCACCTTCAGTATATTGAACCTGGTATTGAAAAACTCGCCGACGATCATACGCACTTCATGATCACTGACTTCCAGAGTCGCAAAGATCTGCTTTTCTTCCACTTTGAAAAACCCCTTTCGCTATTAGATGAATTCTACCACACTTTATAGTAAATGAGAACGAGACGAACTATGAAAATCTGTCAATTCATCATTACGCTTTTTGTATTTGCATGATTGATACAATCTATGTTTGCATTTTGTTTTAAACCGTGCTAATCTTATGAAGCGTTATTGGTATAAAGGAGGTATCGATCATGTCCAGAGTTTGTCCTGTAACCGGTAAAAAGCCCATGTCTGGAAACAATCGTTCCCACTCCCTGCGTGCTACCCGCCGCAAGTGGAACGTTAACCTTCAGAAAGTTCATGTGATGGTCGACGGTAAGCCGCAGACGATGCGCATTTCCGCTCGTGCACTCAAGACGCTGAAAGCAGGCGCCAAGACAAAGGCTGCCTGATCCCGGGCTGAACAATAAAACTGTATGGGTTCCATACAGTTTTTTCTTTGCTCAATCATCGGAGCGGATTACCAGGACCTTGCCGCAGTGGACGGTCAATGTACCGGTTTCACCAATGATTTCATTGGAGGTGGTATAGAGGTCTTCCTTCGTAATCCGCCGGTGATCCAGCGGGTATTTCATGCCGTCCAGGCTGATCACAGAGTCTTCCAGTGCCAGTATTGAGAAGTAGCGGTATTCACTGCCCTTGTACTGGTATATACCGCTGCGCTGTGCACTGATTTCATTGTGTTCATCCAGCAGGTATACAGTCCCTGCATATTTTTCCGCGAGTTTCAGATTGATCAGTGTATGGTCCATCCGTCCTCCGAATCCACCGTAAACCAGAATCCGGCTGTATCCTTCCTTAACCGCATATGTGACGGCTTCTTCACTGTCCGTATCATCCTTGATGGAATTCAGTTCCAGCATTTCGTCACACCGGGAACGGATGAGATCCTTCTCGTTGCTGCTAACAGAATCAAAATCCCCGATGGCCGCTTTCATACGGATACCCTGCTGTGCCAGATACAGTGCTCCGCGGTCCGCACCGATCCATACAGTATCAACTGCCGGAAGTACACTGTACATTCCCAGTACAATCAAGCACTCATCCTTCAAGAAGCTTCACCGCCTTCTTCATATCATTGCGGAAAAAGAAGGATCCGGCCACAAGTACATCAGCACCGGCATTGCGGGCAAGTACAGCAGTCTTCTCATTGATGCCGCCGTCAACCTGGATATGAGCATTCAGCCCCTTTGCAGACAGTTCGCGCCGCAGCCAGGCAATTTTATCAAGGGA
This sequence comes from Solobacterium sp., assembly GCA_016291725.1. Classification (GTDB taxonomy): domain Bacteria; phylum Bacillota_I; class Bacilli_A; order Erysipelotrichales; family Erysipelotrichaceae; genus Bulleidia. The sequence goes on along the minus strand of JAEEYJ010000147.1, from coordinate 2,154 downwards.
ACCCTCCATAAAGGACTGTCCTCCGAAGCCGGGTTCAACCGACATAACAAGGAACAGATCAAAATCAGCAAGGAGATCCTGCAGAACCGTCACCGGTGTGCGGGGTTTGATGCTGATGCCGGCAGATGCACCACGACTGTGGATCAGGGAAGCCAGTTCTTTGATGCTTTCCTTGCTTTCCACCGCTTCATAGTGGAATGTAATGCTGTCAGCGCCGGCGTCAATGAATACCGGCGTATAGAAGGCAGGATCCGTGATCATCAAATGGACATCCAGAAACAGATCTGTTGATCCAGCCACAGCCCGTAGGATATCCGGACCAAAGGATATATTGGGTACAAAATGACCATCCATAACGTCAAAGTGAATCCACTGTGCACCGGATTCATTCAGTTCCCGAAGCTGCTGTTCCGTTCTGCTGTAGTCCATGGACAGAACCGATGGTGCAATAATCATGAATACTTTTCCTTTCTGCTTTTGATCATCTTCAGTACAGCCAGATAGTTCCGGTATCTTGTTTCAGGTATCAGCCCCTGCTCGACCGCTTCCTTGACAGCGCATCCGGGTTCATTCTCATGGATGCAGTCATTGAACCTGCATTTCCCGAGATAGGGCCGGAATTCCAGAACACTGCTGTACAGATCTTCAACGGACATCCGGCTGAAGTCCAGTGAACTGAATCCCGGTGTATCTGCTACATAGCCGCCGGCAACCGGATGCAGTTCATTGTGCCTGGTCGTATGTTTGCCTCTGCCCAGTGCTTTGGATATTTCCTGCGTCTTCAGGCAGAATGATGGATCCAGCTTGTTCAGCAAGGTAGACTTTCCTGCACCGGACTGTCCGGTCAGTACAGATATCTTTCCGCTCAGCAGATCCTTCAGTGATTCATCCAGCGTATCGCGCGCGGTCCGTATAACCCGTACCGGGCCGTTTTCATACTCCCGGATGCGTTTTTCCGTCTCCGGATCCAGACCGAGATCGCATTTCGTAACGATCAGAACCGGTTCGATGCCTGCATGAACAATCAGGAAGCAGAGACGGTCAATCAGTACATCCGAAAACTCCGGGTCATGGACACTCATGACGATCAGTGCCTGATCGACATTCGCTACAAAAGGACGTATGAGATGGTTCCGCCTAGGCAGGATCTTTTTGACCATCCACCTGCCGTCTGTGTTGACCGTTTCCGCGAAATCACCGGCCGCAGGTGTCATCTGCAGCCGTACCTTTCCCTGCAGCATACCATCAACGATACTTCCGTCCTCCAGCTCAAGACGGTAATCCTTGGATACAATCTTCAGTATTCTTGCCTTCATATCAATAGTTGTAGTAGAAGATCGTGACGAAGTTCTCTTCTTCCTGGGTATAGGAATTGCCGGTATCCGGGTTTGTTTTGATGACAACTCCGGACGGAAGATTGGCAATCTCCGTTTCCGACAGACCTTCCGTAGACAGGCTGGAGATGAATACCACAGCGCCGAGGGACTCCAGCAGCGCTGAAGCATCATCTATCGGCATGCCGATGATGTTCTCAGGAATGACGATCGTTGGATACGACGCGTAGACCAGACGGATTTTGGCCTTGTTGGCAATATTGAACCGGTCACCAGGACTGAGGAGTTCCTGGCGGATGATGATGCCGCCTTCTGCTTCTTCTGTATCCTCGTGCGTAGTTTCTACATCAAGCATGGCATATTTGGACAGATCACTGCGCGCGTCCATGATATTCCAGCCCACGTAATTCCCGATTGTCGCTCCGATGCCGGACGACACCATGACCGATACCCGGCTTCCCTTCTCGACTTCAGTGCCGACCGGCGGATCCACTGTGATGATCATGCCTTTTTCCGTATTGTCCGTCAGGACATATTCAACCGTTGCTGTATCCAGCACGAGAGAGCTCTCTGTACATACATCCCTGGCTTCCTGCAGCGTCATGCCGGTAATCGCCGGCACCTCTGTCATGCGGCTCTGGGGGCGGAAAATCTCCAAGCCCTGCAGTACGAAATAGCCACCGCCGACAAGCAGGCATGTCAGCAGAATGCCCAGCAGGATCCGTTCGGGATGTATCCTTCTACCAGGACGTTCCACAGCGTTCTTCTGTTTCGTTCTGCGGTTATTGATGTCCGTTGCCTGTGTGTCGAATCCACTGCT
>JAEEYJ010000018.1 GCA_016291725.1 Solobacterium sp. | reverse complement strand
CAAGGGTCACCGGGTAACGGTCATCCGCCGGAACATGGGACGCTACCAGAGAGCGAAGATCTCCATGGAAGAGTATCTGATGCGCAAGGATCTGTTCATCTCCCTGGTCAAGGAAGCGTATGAGACCTCAGCGCTGTACTGGTTCAAGGATATTCTGCGCGACAAGGTGGACTCTTTGCTGGTGCAGGGTGTGCCGGTAGGCGGATACATTGCCTGCCTGAACTCTCTGCCGGAGTACTACCGGGCCAATATGGAACTGCTGGATCCGGCCAATGTCAGGAAGCTGTTCAAGAAGGACCGGCCGGTCTATACCCAGACCAGGGATTCCAGTCCGACTGCCTACAAGGGCGAGGGAAAGGCTGTAAACTCAATCCTGGCCAACGGATCGGTCATTGAGGGTACGGTCATCAATTCGCAGATCGGCCGTAATGTACACATCGGCAAAGGTGCAGTGGTCAGGAACAGCATTATCCTGACAAGTGCGGAAGTAGGTCCGAATGTCACGCTTGACCACGCTGTCGTGGACAAGTATGCAATTGTAAAGACGGTCAAGGAACTGACGGGCACGGAGGAACTGCCGGTCTATGTAAAGCGGCGTGACCGCATCTAGGGGTGAAGGCATGAAGATTCTGTTTGTAGCGGGAGAAGGGCTTCCCTTTGTCAAGACGGGCGGCCTGGCCGATGTCATCGGCAGTCTCCCCAAGGTACTGGTGAAAAAAGGCTGCGACTGCCGGGTGGTGCTGCCGCTCTACAGCCATGTCATAATGGACCACTACAATGAACTGGCGCGTCTGGGAACGATGTCCGTGCGCTTCGGCAATGCGGAGCAGCCGGCGACGTTCTACCGCGGCGAAGACTCCGGTGTTACGTATTATTTCATTGAGCACCAGGGTTTCTTCGAGCGGGATTCACTGTACGGGTACTATGACGATGGAGAGCGCTTTGCGTTCTTCCAGCGGGCAGCGCTGGATATGCTCAGCTTCCTGGACTGGTGGCCGGACATCATCCATTCCAATGACTGGCAGAGCGGTATGATCCCGCTGCTGGCAAGGAACGTATACGGTGGAGATGAACGCTACCGGAACATCAAGCATGTCTATACGATCCACAATCTGGCTTTCCAGGGCAATTTTTCCAAGGAACTGCTGTGGTCCAGGCTCGGGATCGATGATTACTACTACAACAACGGTGCAGTCCGCTTCGATGACGGCATCAGCTTCATGAAGTCGGCGCTGGTGTTTGCGGACAAGATCACGACGGTATCGCCCACCTATGCCAGGGAAATCCTGACACCGGGCTTCGGAGAGCGTTTGAATGAAGTGCTGAAATACCGGCAGGAAGATCTCTGCGGCATTGTGAACGGCATTGATACGGACAACTGGAATCCGTTGAGCGATCTGCGGCTGGCCAAGAACTACAGTCTGCGGAATTATGTGTCAGGCAAGCGGGAAAACAAGAAAAAGCTCCAGGAAATGCTGGGTCTGGAAGTCCGGAGTGATGTCATGGTCATCGGTCTGGTATCCCGGCTGACGGGCCAGAAGGGTGTCTATATGATCACTTCCGGCATGCACGAGATGATGCGCAGGAACCTGCAGTTCGTCGTACTGGGCACCGGAGAGCGTGCTGCTGAAGATGCTTTCCGTTCCATGGAGAACATGTACCAGGGCAGAATGGTCTACTACAGCGGCTACAATGAGGATCTGGCGCATATGATCTATGCCGGCTGCGATGTCTTCCTGATGCCTTCCATGTATGAACCCTGCGGCATCAGCCAGATGATCTCCCAGCGCTACGGTACACTGCCGGTGGTCAGAGAGACCGGCGGACTGTCGGATACGGTCATGCCGTACAACGAGTATACAGGCGAAGGAAACGGCTTCAGCTTCCACGGTGAAAGCTCGGGCAACCTCATGGACGTCCTGGACTATGTGCTCAGAACGTACTATGATAACCCGGCAGGCTGGAGAGGCCTGGTGCACAGCGCAATGAAAACGGATGTATCGTGGAACAGGAGTGCAGATGCCTACCTGGCGCTGTATAATAGTATCATCGGCAATTAAGAAGGAGAGTCAGATATGAAGACAAAGACATTGAAGGATTTTGATGTAAAGGGAAAACGTGTCATTGTCCGTGTGGATTTCAATGTGCCCCACAAAGGGGAAACCATTACGGATGACAACAGGATTATGGCGGCCCTGCCGACCATCAACTGGTTGACGGAACGCGGCGCCAAAGTGATTCTGCTGAGCCATCTCGGCAAGATCAAGACAGAGGAAGACAAGGCGAAGAACGACATGGCTGTCGTTGCGAAGCGCCTTGCGGAAGTACAGGCAGCGCCGGTGGTGTTTGTGCCGGAGACCAGAGGGGAAGCTCTGGAGGCTGCTGTTGCGGCGATGGAGGATGGTTCCATCGTTCTGATGCAGAATACGCGCTATGAACCGGGCGAGACGAAGAATGATCCTGAACTGGGTGCTTATTGGGCATCCTTGGGTGATCTGTTCATCGAAGATGCGTTCGGTTCCGTGCACCGTGCCCATGCAAGCACCGTCGGTATTCCGACACACCTGCCGCACGGCGCAGGCTTCCTGGTGGAAAAGGAGCTGGAAGTCCTGGGCGGTGCGCTGGAGAATCCGAAGCGTCCGTTCGTGGCGATTCTGGGCGGTGCGAAGGTATCCGACAAGATCGGTGTCATCGAGAATCTGCTGAAGACAGCGGACAAGGTCCTGATCGGCGGCGGCATGGCCTATACATTCGCAGCTGCGGAAGGTGGAAAGATCGGTACATCCCTGCTGGAGGCCGACAAGGAAGAACTGGCGAAGGAATTCATCGAAAAGGGTGCAGGCAAGCTGTACCTGCCGGTGGATACGGTTGTTGCGAACGACTTCGACAACCCGGGTGACATTCATACCGTGAAGTCCGGCGAGATTCCGGACGGATACATGGGTCTGGATATCGGCGACGGCACCATTGAAGCCTTCAAGAAGGCGCTGGAAGGTGCAAAGACTGTATTCTGGAACGGTCCGATGGGCGTGTTCGAGAAGCCTGAGTTCGCAAAGGGAACCATTGAGATCTGCAAAGCGCTTGCGGAGCTGGATGACGCAACGACGATCATCGGCGGCGGTGACAGTGCTTCGGCAGCGAAGAACCTCGGCTATGCAGAGAAGTTCAGCCATATCTCCACAGGCGGCGGAGCTTCCCTGGAGTTCATGGAAGGAAAGAGTCTGCCGGGTGTGGCAGTCCTGGAGGAAGAGTGAGCTATGCGTAAGCCTATCATTGTCGGAAACTGGAAAATGAATATGCTCAGAGCGGATGCGGCAGCCTTCTTCGAGGCAGTCGAACCGGTTCTGACAGGAGAAGAACGAGCAGACTACGGCATCGGTGCGCCGTTTACAGCACTGGATACCTGCACAGCCCATGCGAAGCATCTGATCGTAGCAGCGGAAAACTGCAATGAAAAGGACAGCGGAGCGTTTACGGGTGAAGTCAGTGTACCGATGCTGGCGGAGACCGGAATTACCTACTGCATCATCGGACATTCCGAGCGCCGGCAGTACTACGCTGAGACCTCGGCTGCCTGTGCGCGCAAGGCAAAGCGTTTGTTTGCGGCGGGCATTACACCGATTCTCTGCGTCGGTGAGACAGAAGAGGAATACGTTGCCGGAAAGACAGTGGACGTACTGAAGGAAGAACTGGAAGGTTCCCTGGAAGGACTGACGGCGGATGAAGCAGCCAGGATTGTCATTGCCTATGAACCGATCTGGGCGATCGGTACAGGCAGGAGCGCCGACCAGAATACGGCGCAGGACGGCTGCAGGACGGTACGCGGCATCGTCCGTGATCTCTTCGGTGAGGAGACAGCGGCAGCGGTCAGGATCCAGTACGGCGGCAGTGTCAAGCCGGAGAATATAGCGATGTACATGGCATGCGAGGACATTGACGGTGCGCTGATCGGGGGTGCTTCCCTGAAGGCGGATTCGTTCAAGGCGATCATCGATGCAGTAAAATAGGAACGGGAGGAAACAAGGGTATGCCTATTATTACAAGTGTTTATGCACGTGAAGTACTTGATTCACGCGGCAATCCGACAGTAGAGTGCGAAGTGGCTACAGAGTCCGGCGCATTCGGAAGAGCAATCGTACCGAGCGGTGCGTCCACCGGTGAACATGAAGCAGTAGAGCTGAGAGACGGAGACGCGGAGCGCTACGGTGGAAAAGGTACGCTGAAGGCCGTTGTGAATGTCAATACAAAGATTGCGGATGCGATCACAGGAATGGATGTTACGGATCAGAAGGGCATTGATGCGGTCATGCTCGAACTGGATGGTACACCTACAAAGGCGAACCTGGGTGCGAACGCGATTCTGGCGGTATCGCTTGCCTGCGCGCATGCTGCAGCGGACTACTGCGGCCTGCCGCTGTACCAGTATATCGGCGGCCCGAACGGCAAGGTTATGCCCGTTCCGATGATGAACGTGCTCAACGGCGGCAAGCATGCGGATTCCGCAACGGACTGCCAGGAGTATATGATCATGCCTGTCGGAGCAAAGACAGTCCACGATGCAGTGCGCATGGGTGCGGAAGTCTTCCATGCACTGAAGAAGGTGCTGACAAAGTACGGATACAATACGAGTGTCGGTGATGAAGGAGGCTATGCGCCTGCGTGTGTTCCGGGCGGCGATGGACCGCTGGAGAGGCTGGGCAATGAAGGCCCGCTGGCACTGATTACCGAAGCAGTGGAAGCTGCCGGCTATGTACCGGGCGAGGACATCATGTACGCGCTCGACCTGGCATCCAGTGAATTCTATGATGCAGATCTTGACCGCTATGTACTGAAGCGCTCCGGCGAGGGCGAGAAGACAGCGGAAGAAATGATTGATATGCTCGATGCATGGTGCGACAAGTATCCGATCATTTCCATCGAGGATGGTCTGAGTGAGAACGACTGGAAGGGCTGGAAGAAGCTGAATGCCCGTCTGGGAGACCGTGTGCAGCTGGTCGGTGATGACCTGTTCGTTACCAATACCGACTTCATCCGCAAGGGCATTGATGAAAAGGCTGCGAACTCTGTTCTGATCAAGCTGAACCAGATCGGTACGCTGACCGAGACGCTGGACGCGATCGAAATGGCCAAGGAAGCGGGCTGGACAGCGGTTGTTTCCCATCGTTCCGGTGAAAGCGAAGATACAACAATCGCTGACCTGGTTGTCGGCATCAACGCCGGCCAGATCAAGACCGGTTCCCTGAGCCGTACAGACAGAATCGCGAAGTACAACCAGCTGATGCGCATTGAGGAAGAGCTTGGCGCAACAGCCCAGTACCGCGGCAAGGATGTCTTCTACAATCTGAAGAAGGGCGCAAAGACAAAGAAGCGCGCTGCCAGGAAGAAGTAAGCGGAATATCCGGATATAAAAAACCCCTGTGAAGGGGTTTTTTATTGTTTTTTCAGCAGACCGTAGGCCTGTCCGGTATCCAGGTGGACAAACGGTTCGGCTGTCATGGTGAAGCCGGATTCTTCAGAGAAGATCATAATGATATTGGAGCCTCCGAAGCGGAAACAGCCCATGGGATCACCCTTTCGGACAACCGTACCGGGTACGATCTCCGGTTCAAAGTTCACCGAAGAGACCTGGCACATGCCGACCGGCAGGACGGCTGCCAGACCACCGGTATTCAATTCAAGAATAACAACGCCTCTGGTCTCGATGGACTGCCAGCCGACGTCCTCCGAACAGTATTCTTTGTATTTCCCAAGATCCTTGTCCCAGATAATGACACCGCCCGGAGCGGCATGGCCGGGAATGCGGTAGATTTCCTTTACCGTGCCGCTGACAGGGAAGTGGTAGCGATGGTAGTCAAAGACATCCAGGAAGGTATGGGTGAGGGTACCATTCGCGAATGCATATGCATACTTTGAATTGCCGAGCAGTGCCGGTACGTTCGACAGTGTAGAAGTCTTGACTGTGATTCCGTAACCGTAGTCCTTTTCTTCGGCTATGATCCGGCTTTGTGCGTCGATGCGCAGGAATGCCTGCACTGCGGCGTCTGCCGGGGATACGACAACATGGTCATCGTCCGGTGACGCAGCGGGGCGCAGAGCGGGATCCTGCAGCCTTCTGGCAAAGAAGTCGTTGAAGGACTTCCACTCTGCCGGATCCTCGTAAAGACCATCACCGAGATGAAAATCCGGGTTGGCCAGGGCAATACGGTAGTATTCTTCGTTCCAGGAGTCCGGTGTCTCCAGGAAGCCGCCGCATTGCTGGATCATCCGGATGAACCAGGAACGGAAGGGTTCATGGTAAAGAAGGGAATTATGGTAGTATCCTCTGCCGGACAGTTCATCCAGGGGCTGTTCACAGATGTAGTACAGACAGCCCATGCTCTGGTCGATCCGGTCGTACAAAGTAGTAAAGACACCCTCAGGATGGATCTCCCAGGGCATGGCCTGTACGGAACGATCGAGGAACGCATAGTAGGATTCCAGACTGTCCACGGGATTGGTCATGGGATCGGGGTTGGTTTCCTTGGCCTGAAGGATGGATTTCTTCAGCAGATGTTCCAGTTCTCCGTTTTCTTCGACCAGACGGATCAGATCCTGTGTGATCGGTAAACAATTCTCTTTTTTCATAATCCCATTATATAGAAAAAGATCCGCGTACTGCGGATCTTCCGGCTTTACTTGCCTTTGAATTCTGCCTGCTTGCCCTGGATGACAGCGAGCAGTCCCTCACGGCTGTCTTCTGTCGCACCGACAATCTTCGCCGTTTCTACTTCGTAGTTCCTGGCTTCCGCAAATGTACCGTAGATGGCTTTGCGTACACATTCCTTGAAGTAGCGGACAGCGATCGGACCGGCAGTGGACATCTTCTTCGCAATCTTCAGACCGATGTCGTAGACTTCGTCATCAGGTACAACTTTACTGATGAGTCCGAGCTCATAGGCCTGCTGGCCGGTGAAGTCTTCGTTCAGGAACATGTAGTCCATCATCTTGTTGCGGCCGATCCAGATCGGCAGACGCAGGCTGCTCATGCCCCAGGAACCGACGGTAGCGTAGTAGATGTCGCCGTCGTGGATGCGCAGGTTTTCAGAACCGATGCGGATGTCAAAGGCACTGAAGATGGCAGTGGAGCCGCCTACAACCAGGCCTCTCGCAGCGACGATGGTTCCTTTGGGATAGTTGTCAATGCATTCGACAAGCCGGCTGCCCAGTTCGGAGAAGGACTCAGGAATATCCTCCGCCTGTCCGGAGAAGGCTTTGCGGATATCATCAGCGTCCGCGCCGGCGGAGAAATGCTCTCCGGTGCTCTGCATGTAGACGGTACGGATGCTGTCGTCATTTTCAAATTCTTTGAATGCTTCATAGACTTCTTTGAGCATCCGTTTGGAGAAAGAGTTCCGCGGGGGATTGTTCAGCGTAATGATGCCGACCATTCCGTCCCGGGACAGTTTGATCTGTGTGTAATCCATAATAGGGTTCCTCCTGAAGACTATTATACGTAAGGAAGCAGGAACAGAAAGGTCAAAACAGAGTCATTCGGGAAAAACGGTATGCGGCTCATTGAAAAAATGAAAGAATGATCACCTGCAGAATCATGATGTACAATATTACTGCAGAAGAAAGGAAGTACGGAATATGAAACTGGCAGAAGCGCTGCAGGAAAGAGCGGATCTGAACAATAAGATTGACGAACTGAGAAGAAGGCTGGGAAACGGGATGCTTATCCAGGAGGGGGAGAAGCCCAATGAGGACCCTGAGGAACTGCTGAAGGAACTGAACGGGGCGCTGGAACGGCTGGAAGTGCTCATGGGTGCGATCAATCTGACCAACTGCCGGACAAAGGCAGCCGGTATGAGCCTGACAGAGATCATTGCCAGGAAGGATGCGCTGATGGTGAAGGTATCCGCCTACCGGGATCTGGTTCACCTTGCCGGGCAGAATACCAACCGGGCAAGAGGAACGGAGATCAAGGTACGGCCAACCGTCAATGTCCGTGAAATGCAGAAAACAGTGGATGAAACCGCAAAGGAGATCCGCAGGCTGGACAATCTGCTGCAGGAGACGAACTGGAAAACAAAGCTGATCGAGAAGTAAACCCTCAGCAGGTAGTTCTTCAGGTGTGTATATCAGGCCCCAGCAGCCTTACGCTGGATCACTTGGATGGTGTACTGTGGACGGGTACAGGGGTTCGAATCCTCGAGAATTGTCATGTCCCGATCGCGTATACATGCATGATTCATAACGCATGGTTATCACCGGATATAGACTGAAGAACGAGGGCGGCGACCGGGGACAGATAGGGTTTGCAGAGCAGGTTTTATTCTGCTATAATATCCGAGCACACAGGGAGAGTTGTTGAATATGCTGAATGCACTGTTGATGATTGTTTCGGCAATCCTGATCATATTGAGTCTGCTGCAGTCCGGAAAGTCGGACGGAATCTCAGGGGCTTTTACCGGAAACGGCGATCTGAATCTGTTCCAGAACTCCAAGGAGAGAGGTTCAGAGAAAACACTGACCAACGTAACGATGGTTATGGGAATCATCTTCTTCGCGCTGGTCATTGCGATCCGCATGATCGGATAATCAACCGATGGGATTCATCGGTTTGTTTTTTTATGGAAATGATGGATGAAGGAAAAGTACTGGAGAGCATCCGGTCGGAGAACAAGCCGGTCACAATGACCAGGCTGGAAGAGAAGCTCGGTGTCAGGACATCGAGTGATTTTGCTGTGCTGAGCAGGATTCTGGGGATTCTGGAGGACAAATGCCTGCTGTTCCGTACCCGGGACAACCGGTATATTACAGCCGAGCAGAAAGGGTATGTCATCGGCAGGATCCACGTGACAGCCCAGTCTGTTGGATTCGTGGACACAGAAAACGGTAACGTGCGCATCGAAAAGGAAGATCTGAACGGTGCGATGAACGGGGATGAAGTAGTAGCTGGTGAGAACCGTGTGCTGTCCGTACTGAAGCGGGCAGCCAGTGAAGTGACCGGTACATTTGCGGCGAAGGGGAAACGGTTGGTCTGTGTACTGAACGATCCGCGTACGGAAGCTATGCGGCATGTACTGCACTTCCCGAAGGAACTGAGCCCGAAGGCCGGGATGAGCGTTGTGATGAAGATCGTGGACTACGGACCGCCGGCGCATCTGGAGTATGTCCGTACGCTCGGAGACGCCAGGGATCCGGAAACGGCCTGTGAAGCGCTGCTGATCGACTGCGGCGTACGGACACAGTATCCGGAGGAAGTGCTGCAGGAAGCGGAAGCGATGCCCCGGGCGGTGGAAGACATCAGCGGCAGGACCGATCTGAGGAATGAAATGACCGTGACGATTGATGGTGATGATTCCAAGGACTTTGATGATGCCGTATCCGTCAGCCGGATGCCGGAAGGCTGGCGGCTGAAGGTATCCATCGCGGATGTATCCCGGTATGTCAGGGAAGGAAGCGCACTGGACAGGGAAGCGTTCCTGCGCGGCTGTTCCGTCTATACCCCGGTCAGAACGGAAGGGATGCTGCCGGTGCAGCTGAGCAACGGCATCTGCAGCCTGAATCCCGGTGCAGACCGGCTGACACTGACCTGTGATCTGGTCATTGCCGAAGACGGTCATACAGAATCGTACACGGTGTATCCGTCCGTCATCCGTTCCAATGAACGCATGACGTACCGGAACGTTAATGCCATACTGGACGGTAACCCGGAGATATGCGGAAGATATGAGCGGTACGTCCCGTTCCTGCAGGAACTGGCAGCGTGCGCGGATGCCATCAGGACGCACCGTCATGATAAGGGGGCGATTGACTTCAATGTTCCGGAAGCGGAAATCGAAGTCAATGCCCGCGGCTATGCCGTCAATGTGAAGGAACAGGAACGCGGCCATGCGGAGCGGATCATTGAAGACTGTATGATTGCGGCGAATGTATGCGTAGCGCAGCTGATGCGGACAAACGGAATCCCGGCAGTATACCGGGTGCACGGTGAACCGGAGTATAAGTGTCTGGAAAGCTTCCGGCGGATTTCCGCACTGTTCGGGCAGCCGTTCCATGCGAAAGGGAATGTACAGCAGAAGGATCTTCAGGCATATCTGGAATCTGTGGAAGGCAGTGCGAATGGGGTGGTCATTGCCCAGCAGCTGCTGCAGTGCATGGCCAAAGCGCATTACAGTGAGTCGTGTACAGGGCACTACGGACTGGCGGAGGAAGACTACCTGCACTTTACGTCCCCGATCCGGCGCTATCCGGACCTCCTTGTCCACCGGATGCTCAGAAAGCACCTGTTCGAAAAGAACAGCGATCCGATGGATGCTGCAATGTGCGCAGAAGCAGCGCTGCAGTCCAGCGAACGGGAGCGGATCAGCGTGGATGCGGAGCGGAAGTGCGACGCGGTGAAATCAGCGGAGTACATGCTGTCGCAGAAGGGCAGGAAGTTCCGCGGTGTAATCTGCTCGGTGAACCGTTCAGGGATGTATGTACGTCTGCCGAATACCGTAGAGGGACTGGTATCCATGAAATCCCTGGAAGATGATTACTATGAGTTCGATGAAAGCAACCGGATGATAGCAGGCAGAAGGACGCACCGGACATTCCGGCTCGGAGAAGAGATCGAAGTGCTGGTTGCCGACGCGTCTGTGGAAAAGGGCACGGTAGACTTCACCATCGAACAGAAGCCGGCATCACGCAGACCGGAGCGCGGAAGGCGGCAGGATATGAGAAGAGGAGGTGCACGCCGTGGCAGAAAAAACGGGAGAAAAGAATATCGTCGTTAACCGGCGGGCAACCCATGATTATTTCATAGAGGAGCGCATAGAAGCCGGCATTGAGCTGACAGGTACGGAGATCAAGTCCGTACGGAAGGGCAAGGTCCAGTTCGCAGATTCCTGGATCACCATTGTAAAAGGGGAAGCCTGGATCAAAGGGATGCATATCTCACCGTACGAATACGGCAATATCTTCAACGTAGATGAGACCCGTGACCGGCGTCTGCTGCTGCATAAGCTCGAGATCCGCCGGCTGTACGATAAAGTGCGTCTGAAGGGATTCACCCTGATACCGGTCAGGATGTACCTGAAGAGCGGCAGGGCGAAGATGGAGATTGCCCTGGCCAGGGGCAAGAACCTGTATGACAAGCGGGAATCCGCAAAGCTGCGGGATGCCAAGAGAGAAATGGAGAAAGCATTGAAGCTGAAATGATCATGGAAGACTTTATGGAAATACTGAGAACGCATCTGTCCCGGTATCCGGAAATGCGCCCGGAAGACTGCATCAAGCTGCTCTACCAGCATCATTTCGGTCCCGGTCATGCAATCGGCGATGAGCAGCAGGCGCTGCAGGCTTTGCAGGAAGAGTGCCGGAATCTTCCCGACAGTACAGAGGAACTGTTTACACCCATCGGCAACTGGCTGGTGCGGATGGATCTTCGTCAGGCAATGAAGCAGTATACACCGGAGCAGATCAACCGCTGGTCTGTACAGACAGCCGCAAACTGCCACGGCTCCATGGCAGAGTTCATGCAGGACCTGAAGGAATTGAAGAAGAATATCACATTGCTTCCGGTTCTGTTTGACCAGGAAGCGTTTGATGTCTACTTTGCCTACTACCGTTCCCGGGGCTATCCCATTCCCCGCCACAGCAAGGAATACCGCGATCTCTATCATCCGCATTACCGGGTGCTGCGCGTCAATATCTGGAATCTGGACTGAACATGAAAAAATCCGGTGAGGGAACCGGATTGTTTTCATATCTGTCCTTCCGCATGCCGTCGGAGAACAGGGGATTGCAGATGCAGCCGCGGGCTAAGGAGAGCAT
>JAEEYJ010000146.1 GCA_016291725.1 Solobacterium sp. | reverse complement strand
GGAACCCTGGGAAGGTGTCTATCGTGCGGATCATTTCGCTCCTATGAGCATGCAGCCGGACAGCGGGGCTGTCTTCGGCTCCCTGGCGGATATCATCGGCTATCACGACTATACCATTACACTGAAGGACAATTACCGTGATGTACGGAGCGAAGACTCCCTGTATCTGAATATCTGGAAACCGGCAGGTGAGGTCCACGGCGCTCCGGTGCTGGTCTACATCCACGGCGGTTCCCTGCAGACCGGGCAGCCCTGGTATGCAGACTACTCCGGCGAAGGACTGGCACGGGACGGCATCATCGTTGTCAATATGGGCTACCGTCTCGGTGTCTTCGGTTTCTATGCCGACCCGGAACTGGCTGCTGAATCCCCCAACGGAACGACAGGCAACTATGGTCTGCTGGACCAGATCAAAGCACTGGAGTGGGTCCAGCGCAATATCGCTGCCTTTGGCGGAGATCCGGACAACGTAACACTGGCTGGAGAGTCGGCAGGCAGTGCCTGTGTCACCGCGCTCTGTACGTCTCCCTTGGCGGAAGGCCTGTTCCGCCGCGCCATCGGTGAAAGCAGCACTACCACTGCAGCACAGCCTGCCCACTCCTACCGGACGCTGGAAGAAGCGTACAGGACCGGACAGGCGACAAAGGAACGCTTCGGGGCAGAAACCCTTGCGGATCTGCGCAGCATACCGGCAGAGGAGCTTGTGGCAGCTGCGGATGTGAACCATCATATTACCGTAGACGGTTATGTACTGACGGAATCACCCTATGAATCCTATCGGAAAGGCATCCACAATGAAGAAGCCATCCTTCATGGATACAACCGTACAGAAAGCCGGCTGTTCCTGATCATGGACCGGACCAGCCTGAAGAACTACGAACAGAAAGTATCACGGTATTTCGGTGCTTACGCAGAGGACGTCCTGAACCTGTATCCCGCTGCTACCGACGCTGAAGCCAAAGCAGCCTGGGAGGAAATCTACTCGGTGATTTTCTTCAACTACGGGCACCGGTGGTGGACACAGCTTGCCCTGGATAACGGTATACCGGTATATGAATACTGGTTCACCAAGGACAACAAACGGCTGGGTGCCAACCATGGCGGCGAAGAGGTCTATTTCTACGGCAACATACCCGCAGACTCCCGTCTCTACGATGACAGTGACAGAGCGCTCGGCAGTATCATGCACCGGTACTTCATCAACTTCATCACCTGCGGGGATCCCAACGGAGATGACCTTCCCCGGTGGGAAGCGGTCACAGATCCCGGCATCATCCATGAACTCGGCATAAACACAGGAAATACAACAGAAAGATACACGGACCTGTATGAAATACTGGACCGTATGCAGGGGGCAGGCAATGAACAATGAGCTTTATCCAATGATTTTCAAACGGAAGTCCTTCCACCTGTTCCGCAATACCGGACAGGACAGAATCCCGGCCGAAGAGCTGGAATCCATTCCCGGTATCTGGGCAGGGCTGGAGCCGCTGTATCCGGAGATCCGCACCATGGTACGGATTCTGCCGGCCGCCCGGGTAAACTTCAAGCGTGATGCGGAATACTGCATACTGATCTACAGCGAAAAGAAGGACAACTATCTGATGAATGCCGGCTATCTGGGCGAACAGCTTGATCTGTACCTGACTTCCCGCAATATCGGTACGCTATGGTTCGGAATTGGAAAGCCGGACCAGCAGACATATGACGGGCTGTCCTACGTGATCATGATCGCCGTCCGCAAGGTCACAAACGATGCACTGTTCCGCAAGGATATGACCAAGGCGAAGCGGAAGCCCCTGGCAGAGATCTGGACCGGCGATACACTGGGTATCGCAGACATAGCCAGATTCTCGCCCAGTGCTGTCAATTCACAGCCGTGGTATGTGGAGAATGAAGAAGGAATCCTGACGGTATACCGCAGGAATACCGGAAAACACGGGATTATGCCGTCTTCCACAATCACGTACTACAACCGGATCGATATCGGCATTTATCTGTGCATTATGGAAATCTGTATGGCAGAGAAAGAACTGTCTTTTGACCGGGAACTGTATGCCGATGGTGGAGAGAAAGACCGGGAATACACCAAGATCGCCCGGTACTGCCTGAACAAAACCGAAGAGGAAACGGAAAGAAGTGTGTAGGGAAAGCATATGAACATGTGGAAGAAAGGACTGGGTGTACTGGCTGCCCTGGCACTGGCAGGCTGCGCATCCCAGCAGAACACGGAACCGGAAGAAAGCGAAGCACCCGCTGTAGAATCCAACGGTGAAGTGATGATCCTCTTCACCAGTGATGTCCACTGCAGCATTGATCAGGGATTCGGGTATGCCGGACTGGAACAGATCCGGGATAATCTGGATGCCCGGGGCTATACCACTATCCTGGTCGATGACGGAGACTCCGTACAGGGAGAATCCATCGGGACCCTGAGCAAAGGGGAAGCCATCATAGAACTGATGAATGCGATGCATTATGACGTAGCCATTCCCGGCAACCATGAGTTTGACTACGGCATGGAACAGTTCATGAAGCTGGTAGATATGGCAGAGTTCCCGTATATTTCCTGCAATTTCAACAAACAGGGAGAATTGGTTCTGGCGCCGTACATTATCAAAGAAGCAGCCGGCATGAAGATTGCCTTTATCGGCATTACTACCCCGCAGACACTGGTCTCCAGCGCACCGGTGAATTTCCAGAACGAGAACGGCGAGTACATCTACGGCTTTATGGGAGACAGTACGGGGGAAGAACTGTACCGTGCGGTACAGAAGGCTGTGGATGATGCCCGGGCAGAAGGAGCGGACTATGTCATTGCCATAGGCCATCTGGGGATGGATGAAAACCTGCAGCCATGGACCTATGTCGATGTGATTGCCAATACCACCGGGATCGATGCCTTCTTCGACGGTCATTCCCACGATTCGGAGCAGGTGGAGATGCTGAATGAGGAGGGTGATCCGGTGACGCGGGCAGCCCCCGGCACCAAGCTTGCCTGCATAGGCTACTGCCGCATCACAGCTGAAGGCGTTGCGGAAACGGGACTGTACAGGTGGACGAACAGCATCAGTGCACCGGCACTGTTCGGATTTGACAATGAAATGGCCGGCAAGGTTGCGGAAGCCAATGGTTCCTTTGAAGAACTGCTGGATACCCGGATTGCGGAAACAACCGTCGATCTGACGATCTATGATCCGACGGCAGTCGACAGCAACGGCAGCCCGGTGCGCATTGTGCGCAGAATGGAAACGAATCTGGGAGACTTCTGCGCCGATGCCTTCCGTGTACGCTCCGGCGCTGATGTTGCCCTGATCGGCGGCGGTGGTATCCGTGCCTCCATAGAGACCGGTGCTATCACCTACGGAGATATGATCGACGTCATGCCGTTCGGCAATGCCCTGAGTGTCAGAGAGGCTGCCGGGCAGCAGATTCTGGATGCCCTGGAATGGGGTGTCCGGTCTGCACCTGCCCAGAACGGCGGCTTCCTGCAGGTGTCCGGACTGACTTATGCGGTTGATGTCTCTGTTCCTTCCCCCTGCATTGCGGATGAAGGAGGGAAATATGCCGGCATCAGCGGTGCACGGCGCGTATACGACGTCAAGGTCAACGGTGCTCCGATGGATCCGGAAGCGGTCTATACCGTAACCAGCACCGATTTCTGGCTGCTCAACGGAGGAGACGGCTATACAATGTTCGACGGTACGGTCATCACTGCAGAAGGCGGCATGGACAACCAGGTCCTGATCGATTACATTGTCGAGGATCTCGGCGGCACGATCGGTGAAGAATACGCCGATCCCTACGGACAGGGAAGGATAACGATT
>JAEEYJ010000145.1 GCA_016291725.1 Solobacterium sp. | reverse complement strand
GTCCTTCTTGAACAGCTTCCTGACATTGGCCGGATCCAGCAGTTCCATATTGGCCCGGTAGTACTCCGGCAGAGAATTCAGGCAGGCAATGTATCCGCCGACCGGCACACCCTGCACCAGCAGAGAATCCACCTTGTCGCGCAGAATATCCTTGAACCAGTACAGCGCTGAGGTCTCATACGCTTCCTTTACCAGGGAGATGAACAGATCCTTGCGCATCAGATACGCTTCCATGGAGATCTTCGCTCTCTGGTAGCGTCCCATGTTCCGGCGGATGACCGTTACCCGGTGACCCTTGTTCATTTCCAGGCTGTCGCACCCCAGATACCTCGTTCTGCCCTGGTTGGTATTCATGTACAGCACGGATACATCCGCCTTTGTACGCTCATGTTCCTTGAGCAGATCATTGAAATCATACGAATAGACAAAGTAGGACGGTGCTACCAGCACATAAGGCACATTGGTCCCCTCGATGTACTGCATATTCAGCATGAAGTTCGCTACGTCCGTATTGTATACCGGCGCAGGGAATTCCTTCTCACCGTAGAGGATCCTCAGGTTGCCCCGCTTGGAGTTGATATTGTAGTCCGAACCATCCCGCAGATGCTCGAACAGATTGCGCGGCTTTTCCTTGCAGTAGACCTGCACATTGTCGATGCCGCTGTTCGTCATATTGCTCAGAACGAAGTCGATCACACGGTACCGTCCCATCATGCCGATCGCGGCTACAGGCCGGAATTCGTCCAGTCCGTCAATGGAGACCGTATTGTCTTCAAAACTGATAATGCCCAATGCTCTCATACAGCCTTTTGCCCTCCTGCTACCAACAGAATATGTTCACTGTCCGCGGAGCCGTATACCGCTCCTGCCGGTATCTTGATCTCATCCTCTACCACACAGCGTGTAAGCTTTGCGCCTTCCCCGATGACCGCACCGGGGTTGACGACGCAATCGATGACCTCTGCACCTTCACCGATGACTGCGTTCGCACCGATCACCGAATTCACAGCCTTGCCGTAGACTGCGCAGCCTTCGGTGATGGAACAGTTCGCGATCTCCGCATTCGGACCGATGTACTGCGGAAGAATGTTCTCGCTCTCTGTGTAGATCTTCCAGTCATCCTCCATCAGATTGAGCCTGGATGAATCATCCAGAAGATCCATGTTCGCCTCCCACAGCGAATCGATCGTACCTACATCCTTCCAGTATCCCCGGAAACGGTAGGCATACAGTTTCTTCTCATCGTTCAGGTAGGCAGGAATGATATCCTTGCCGAAGTCGTGGGAACTGTTGGCATCCTTCAGATCCTTCATCAGATACCTGCGCAGGGTTTTGTAGCTGAAGATGTAGATGCCCATGCTCGCCAGATTGGACTTCGGATGCGCAGGCTTCTCTTCGAATTCCAGAATCCTGTCCTTCTCGTCCGTGTTCATGATGCCGAAGCGGGACGCTTCCTTGAACGGCACTTCCAGCACGGCGATTGTTGCGTCCGCATCCCTTGCAATGTGGAACTTCAGCAGCTGATCGTAGTTCATCTTGTAGATGTGGTCACCCGAGAGAATCAGGACATATTCCGGATCCAGATTGTCCAGGAAGTCCAGATTCTGCGTAATCGCATCGGCTGTTCCGTTGTAGACCTGGAAATCCTCGGAGGACTTCTCCCGCGGCGTCAGCACAAAGACTCCGCTGCCGTTTCCTTCCATACCCCACCGGTGTCCACCGGCTACATAAGCATTGAGCAGCACCGATTCGTACTGTGTCAGCACACCGACTGTGGAAATGCCTGAGTTGGCACAGTTGCTCAGCGGAAAATCAATGATCCTGTACTTGCCGCCGAAGTGTACCGCAGGCTTTGCAATCTTCGTTGTCAAGTCAAAAAGCCGGGTTCCTCGGCCCCCGGCCAGGATCATCGCAACCATATTATTTGATCTCATAACGTTTTCCTCCAGAAATCCCGTTAGGTACCTTTATTATAATACGATCGGACGCATTTATCCTATACAATTGTTAACGTTTACGGAAAAGGCAGGCATCCTGTGCCTGCCTTATGCTGTTTCCTGTTTACTGCAGGATTCCTTTCTCCTTCAGCCATGCTCTGGCATAGCTGACGAAGTACAGAGATCCGCAGATCAGCACCGTGCCTTCTCCACATTCCCGGACAGCTGTATCAATGGCTTCCTTGTAATCCGGTATCACGGTCTGGGTGCCGGAATTCAGGTGTTCTCCGCTGTCTGCCCGGTAGTACGGGATCTCGGTAATGATCAGCCGGTCCACCGTACTCTCCAGCATCTGCTCCATCTCCGGCCCCTGCTTGTCCCTGAGCGCTGTAAATACGCAGATGATCGGTCCGGGCAATTGCTTCGCTGAGTTCACCAGTGCCCGCATGCCCTCTTCATTGTGCGCGCCGTCCATCACGATCCGCGGTGATTCGCACACTGTTTCGAAACGCCCCTTCCAGAGGCTTCCGCTGATCGCGTCCACTACCCGGGGATCACAGATGTCCACGCCCAGCAGCTCTGCCGCAGAAAGCGCCAGAACCGCGTTTTTCTTCTGATACTGCGCCGTTGTCGAAAGGGTATACTCTGTATCCCCCAGACGGAAGGAACGCTCGGAAACGTCCTCAAACGGCCTCATGCGGAAGAAAGCCGCATCCATCCGGTCCGCCTGCTCCTTCACCGTCGCTGCCGCTTCCGGAAGCAGATCACCGATGATCACTTTTCCGTGCTCCTTGATGATTCCTGCCTTCTGGTACGCAATTTCTTCCAGCGTATCGCCGAGTACATTCATATGATCGTAGCCGATGGTCGTGATTATCGAAAGATCCGGACGGTTCAGCGCATTCGTCATATCCAGCAGACCGCCCAGCCCGGTTTCAATGACCGCAATATCCACCTCTGCATCCCGGAAATACAGGAAGCCGATCAATGTCACGCACTCGAACATGGACAGCTTCTCCCGCTCAATCAGCTCATACAGCTGATTGACATACCCCAGGTAGCGCTCTTCCGGGATCAGTTCATCATTGATCCGGATTCTGTCCCGGTGTTCATCCAGATGCGGCGATGTAAACAGCCCGGTGCGGTAACCAAGGGACACAAAGATGTCCTTCAGATAGTTGCACGTACTGCCTTTGCCGTTCGTACCGGCTACGTGGACGGTACGGTACGCATCCTGCGGATTGCCGTATTCCGCCAGGATCTCCCGGAAGCGCATCAGTCCGGTGCCCTTCCCTCTCCGGTTCATTACATAGTTTTCGGCATCCAATGCATTACTGAACATGTTCCAGATTCCTTATCTGCCAGTCTACCGGTTCCTTTCCCCTGCCGGACAGGAACTCATTCGCCCGGGCAAAGTGCCCGCACCCGAAAAAGCCGTAATACGCACTGAGGGGAGACGGGTGCGGTGCTTCCAGCACCAGATGCTTTGACGCATCGATCAGGCCGGCCTTGGACCGCGCATTCCTGCCCCAAAGCAGGAACA
Source organism: Solobacterium sp. (assembly GCA_016291725.1). Lineage (GTDB taxonomy): Bacteria > Bacillota_I > Bacilli_A > Erysipelotrichales > Erysipelotrichaceae > Bulleidia. The sequence continues at coordinate 22,552 of JAEEYJ010000145.1, read as the reverse complement.
CCACCGGATCCTCCCGGTCATTGATGCGCCGGATTGCCCGGTCCGTAAAGATCTCCCATCCTTTGTTCGCATGGGAAAGCGGCTTCGACTCCGCTACTGTCATGACCGTGTTCAGCAGGAATACACCCTGCTTCGCCCAGGGCATCAGATATCCATTGTCCGGTACATAGCAGCCCAGTTCATCCTTCAGCTCCGTGAAGATGTTCTGCAGACTGGGCGGGATCTTCACCCCCGGGTTCACCGAGAAGCACATCCCGTGCGCCTGCCCCCGCTGGTGGTAGGGATCCTGCCCCAGGATCACCACCTTGATCTTCGCGTAGTCCGTATGCTCGAACGCGGAGAAGACCTGCTGCTTCGGTGGATACACCGGTCCCTGCTCATAGGCATCATGTACAAACGAGGCCAGCTTTGCAAAGTAGTCCTCATGGAACTCTTTCTGCAGCCAGTCATACCAATCATTGTGGATCATCACTCATCCCCGAAGGTCTTCTTCCGGGAATTCCGGATGAGCAGGACAGCCAGGGCCAGCACGATCACCGCACCGACACCGGCAATGATGAACGGAGTCTTCGATCTCGGCATTTCCGTACCGTGGTGGATGTACTGCAGAGCCATCTCCTGGTTCACGCCCGGCAGCTTCATTGCCTGATCAAACCAGCAGTCGAGGTAGGTAAAGTCCTCGGATACTTGATGGCCGGACTTTTCGATGTACTGTACAAGATCTTCCTCGACCAGGTCAAACGGCCGGTCACCGTTTACCAGCAGTACTTCATTGAACTTCCGGAGATCGAAATCCTTGCCCATGCTGACGGCGGCCATGGATCTCAGGGCGAGGAACTGAGCCAGGCCCACGCCGTACGGCAGGATCTGCCCGGGCGCATCGATGACAAAATCATACATGTCCTGGGCCATCTCACCGTTGAATCCATGTTCATCCATCCGGACTTTCAGATCGGAGACCGTCCAGCCCAGACCATTGACACCCAGATCGCAGTACGCATTGAATACATAGCCGAGCATGGTATCGATCTCATGCATCAGCGCAACATCTTCATCCAGACCGCTGTACTCCCAGGAGGACAGTTCAGCGTACATTCCCCAGCCTTCCGTGTAGCCCATATTCTTCATGGTCGACCGGGCAGGATGCGGCTTTGTATTCAGATACCAGGTAATCTGGTACAGATGCCCGGGGAAGCCTTCGTGCGCCAGCGTTTCGTACATGGTATTCGTATCGCTGACAAGATCACCGTTGATGCGCACCACATTGTCGCGGATATCATCGATCGGCGGCTCCAGATAGTATGCCATCGTTGAATCGTTCGCAACGCTCGGATCCAGGTAGGACACCTCATAGACCACTTCCGGACCGTCCGGATACTGCTCCTTCACATGCGCCTGATGATAGTTCAGGATGTCTTCTGCACTGTCAAAGTCAACCACTTCTTCGTAACGGTCGAAGATATCCTGCGCAGAGAAATAGAGAACCATATAGTAGCCCAGGCCTTCTTCCAGAACACCGTCCAGGAAATCCACCTGTTCCTGAATGCTCATGGAGGAAGAAGTCTTGTACGCAACCAGGGAACGGTAGTATTCCTCACCGCCCGGATAATTGATCATGCCGCCTTCATAGCGCCCGGAGCCGCGCAGCTTCTCCAGCTCATCCCAGGCTTTGCGGTACGCCGGGAATACGACGTTCAGTACAATATCCCGGTTCCTCTTCTTGTAGCTGTCCCTTTCCGTGGTGCTCAGCCCATCGAACGCATCCACCTTCTTGTCGAAGATGACAATCAGCGGACACTCTTCCCCTTTATCCAGGAAATCCCGGATCCAGTCCTCTGCTTCATCCAGCAGACTATCACGCAGGAATACACCTTCCGAAGCCTGCCACTGTGTCAGCTCGATCGCTTCGTCCATGTATTCATCCACCGTATCAAGTACAGCCAGATAATCATCGAAGTCTTCCTGATCCCGGAAAACAAACTCCGTGAAGTTGGTCACGATGTTGTCCAGAATACCGTTGTTCGGATTGAAATAAGCATCCAGCAGTGGATTGTTGAGGCCGATGAGATTTGTCAGGTAGTTGTCGTATACCCGGTAGTCGATCTGCTGCTCAGCGCTCAGCTTGTCGTAGTTGAAGGAATGCAGCGTATCCAGTGCTTCGCGGTAGATATCACTTGCTTCTTCATAGCTTTCCTTCGTAGCAGTACCGAAGATCAGCTCCGGCTTCTCAATACCGTACTTCCCATAGTCCCTGACACCGTAATGCAGGGTCATATAGTCCGACTCCATGGTTTCCACGAACTCTTCCGTCAAGAACTCATCGAAATCCTGATCCTCCGCGCGGACCCCTGCGGTACTGTTCAGTACCAGTACTGTACACAGAAGCGCGCCATACCATTTCTTCATCATTTTCCTTGCCCTCACTCTTCTTCCAGAACAACGGTGCCGAATGCCGGAATCACCGACTTTCCCCATTTTTTGCTGTGTTCTCCGGGATTCAGCACAACCCGGACCGTTCCGTAATCGAACAGGTACAGTCCTTCGGATGTCCATACCTTCAGACTGTCCGTATTCAGCCGTTTCCGCAGTGCGATCGCTTCCTGGACCTGCTTCACTGTTTCGTACTCTGTACGGCAGCGGCGCCAGTCAAACCCGTTCACCGCATCACCGGCGCAGTAGCTGTTCGTCCGCCCGCCTTTGCTGGCGTAGTATTCCATTCCTGCATGCAGGAACGGGATGCCCCTGCTCAGCAGCATTGTTTTGATCATCAGTACCTGCCGCTTCCGCAGGACCTCCTTCGGCTCATCCGAACAGGCGCACAGTTTATCCCACAGAGTACTGTTGTCATGGCTTTCCAGATAGTTCACGGATTTCCCCGCGTCATCAAAGATATGCCGGCTGCCTTCCAGTACCGCAATGACTTCCTCGTTGGAATACTCTCCGCCGCTCAGCCATCCCTTCTCACCCAGGCGGTCATCTCCTGTACCGCCTTTGATGACATCCCGGAAACGATCGTTGAAGTGGCCTACCCCCGGCATCTTCGCCTGGTTGGCGATGGAAGCCTTGCGGTCCTGTCCCAGCAGAGTCGGCATGTCCCAGCCTTCGCCGTAGATCAGAGCACTGCGGTCATAGGCCAGGGCTCTGTCCCGGATCCGGTTTACTGTATCTGTATCGAGAATGCCCATCAGGTCCAGACGCAGTCCATTGACCCCGTACAGTCCGAACAGCACATCCACTGTACGCAGGTACAGCTGCCTGACCATCACCCGCTCACTGTCCAGATCATTGCCGCAGAACGTTCCGTTTGACGGTGTACCATCCCCGTTCCAGCGGAAGTAGTAGTACGGTACCGTCATGTTCAGATCGCTTCTCTGCAGATCATAGACATGGTTCAGCACAGCGTCCACCGTCAGACGGATGCCCTTGCGGTGCAGTGCTGTGACCATCTTCCTGAATTCCGTCACCCTTGCGTAGGGATCCTGCGGGTCTGTACTGTAGCTGCCTTCCGGCACCAGGAAGCTCAGGGGATTGTATCCCCAGTTGTATGTCATTTCGGGATAGCGTTCGTCTATGCCTTCAAAGTCACCGACCGGCTGCACCTGTACATGGCTGACACCCAGCATGGCCAGGTAATCCGCACCGCACGGCATTCCGTCCAGCTCCCGGTCCTCTTCGCACAGTGAGAGATACTTGCCGTGGTATTCTCCCGGCCAGGAGGACAGCACGGTCAGATCCCGGATATTCATTTCATAGATGACCGGGTCGCTGCACGGAGGCAGCGGTGCATCCTCGATCCCCATGATCTCTCCCGGATCGATGACGGCGCTGTATTCGTGGTCCGCTGTACTGCTCAGAGCGTAGGGATCGCAGCAGCGAACGGATTCTGTATCCCGCACAATGATGTACATGTACAGCGCATGCTTCAGATCACCCTCTACCCGTACGGCAAAAACCCCGCCTTTCTGCCGGGTCATTGCATGGTAGGATACCGTATCACCCTGATGAAGCTCCACCAGTGCACTGCGCGACGTCGGTGCCCAGAGGCGGAACTCCGTACCTTCCGGTTCGTAAAGCGCCCCGAGCTGTGTATCCGTTGTGCAGTATTCCTCAAACCAGTCCGTTTTGACGATGAAGCGCGGCTGTACCGGGCATTTTGCACCATAGCGGTCCGCCACCATCAGCCGGTCCTCCAGGCTGAACGGTGAATCGATCGCCAGTGCGTACTCCACGCCGTCCGGACGCTCTGTACGCCCTACCAGGCTGCAGGGTACAGCGTGTTCATTGATGCGTACATAAAAGCCTCCGGTATCCCCGTTGTAATAGTACTTCTCCGCTATGACCGTAATCCGGTCAAACGCATCAAGATACGCTTTCATCTTCCTTCAGTGTCACCGGCGATACATGCCAGATCTCATCTGCATATTCCTGTACGGCACGGTCACTGGAGAAGTAGCCCGACTTCGCAATGTTCACCAGGCAGCTCTTCGCCCAGTTCCTGCGGTCATGGTAGCGCTTCTGGATTTCTTCCTGTGCCTTTGCGTAGGCATCGAAGTCCGCCAGGACCATGTATTCATCGTTCTTCCGGATGAGCTCCTCATAGATAATTCGGAAATCATCGCGGTTCTCCGACCATGTACCATCAATCAGTGAACTGACCGCTTTGCGGATCGTAACGTTGCTGTTGTAGAGCTCCAGTGCCTGATAGGACGGCTTGCGGTTCCGGATCTCATCTACGTTCATACCGAAGATGACATCGTTCTCCCTGCCTACCAGGGCGTCGATTTCTACATTCGCACCGTCCAGGGTTCCCAGTGTAATCGTACCGTTCATCATGAACTTCATATTACCCGTACCGGACGCTTCCGTACCGGCCATACTGATCTGTTCGCTGATATCCGCACCGTTGGTGAGGTACTCTGCCATTGTTACCCGGTAGTTGGGCAGGAATACAACCTTCAGCTGGCCTTTCACATCCGGATCATTGTTGATCTTTCTGCCGACCGCGTTGATCAGCCGGATCACTGCTTTGGCAAACCGGTAGGACGCAGCCGCCTTCGCCGCAAAGATGAATGTATGCGGCTCGATCATCATCGAAGGATTCTCCTTGATCTTCTGGTACAGAGAGATTACGTACAGAATGGCCAGCAGCTGGCGCTTGTAGCCGTGCAGACGCTTTGCCTGTACATCGAAGATGGAGTGCCGGTAAACGATGACACCTGTATCCCGGTAGATTCTGTCTGCCAGCAGATCCTTGCGCTGCTGCTTCACCGCCAGGAAGCGGTCCTGCACTATCGGATCATCCACAAAGTCCATCAGTTTCTCCAGCTCTGACAGATCCTTCCGGTAGCCGGTGCCGACCACATCGTCCAGGAAGGCCGAAAGCTCCGGATTGCCGTAGAGCAGGAACCTTCTCGGTGTGACACCGTTCGTCTTGTTGGAGAAGCGCTCCGGCCACATCTCATAGAAATCCTTGAACAGACCGTTCTCAATGATGCCTGTATGGATCTTCGCAACACCGTTGATGCTGTGGCAGCCGATGACAGCCAGGTTGGCCATGTGCACCAGACCATCGGAAAGGATCCGTGTACGCTGCACCATGCCCCAGCGGTTCGGATACTGGCTCAGCACCGACGCAGCATACCGCCGGTCCATCTCCTCAATGATCAGATAGATTCTCGGCAGCAGCTTCTGGATCATTCCGGCCGGCCAGCGCTCCAGCGCTTCCTGCATGACCGTATGGTTCGTATAGGCCATCACGTTCCAGGTAATCTCGAACGCTTTCTGCCAGGACATCAGATATTCATCCATCAGAATGCGCATCATTTCCGGAATCGCCAGAACAGGATGGGTATCATTCAGCTGCACGACGGCCTTCTCCGCCAGATTGTCCAGCGTACCGTAGCGCTCCATATGCATGCGCACCAGTGTCTGGACACCGGCCGAGACAAAGAAGTACTGCTGCTTCAGCCTCAGCATCTTGCCTTCTTCCGTCGAATCATCCGGATACAGGTTCTGGCAGATCGCATCGACATCGGACAGATACTTCCGGTAGTCCTGGTTCTCCGGCGCCTGCGCAGACGGCTCTGCCGACCACAGACGCAGGTTGTTCGTCATCTCCGTACCGGAACCGATCACCGGAACGTCGTACGGAACCGCCGCAACCTTGACCGTATTGTAGTGCCGGAAGCGCAGATCCCCTCCGGCATCCACAGAAGTATCAATGGAGCCGTAGAAGTCTACTTCCACTGCTTCGTTCGGCTGGCGCACTTCCCAAGGGAAGCCGTCCTTCAGCCACATATCCGGCTTTTCTACCTGATTGCCCTGGGCATCGATCTCCTGACGGAACAGACCGTACTTGTAGCGGATGCAGATACCGCGCACCGGCAGGTTCAATGTGGAGCTGGACTCCATGTAGCATGCCGCCAGCCTTCCCAGACCACCGTTGCCCAGTCCCGGCTCCGCCTCCGCTTCCTTCAGTTCTTCGTAGTCCACCTTCAGTTCCTTCAGACCATCCCGGACCATCTCATAGAGCCCCAGGCTCTTCAGATTGTTCTCCAGGCTCCTGCCGATCAGGAACTCCAGCGAGAAATAGTAGACCATCTTCGTCTGCTGTTCCCTGAGCGCCATCTGTGTCCGGTACCAGTTCTCCGTAGCGTAGGCCCGGATCATCTCGCCCAGCATCAGGTAGCGTTCGATTGCCGATGTTTCCTCTACGGATCGTCCGTAGGTGGATACGATTTTCTCTGTATACTCTTCCTTGAATGTTGTTTTGTCGTTAAACATGCTGTTTTCTGCCCTTCCTATGGTACAGCCAGATTCCCGCGAACGGAGCCAGATCCACCCGGATCCGGTGCGCAAATTCTCTGTACTCTTCACGGTATGTCCGCAGGGTACGTTCGTTCACCCTGCCGCATCCGTTGTAGATATCCTTTTCGGAGTTGAGTAGTTCCTTCCACCATCCGCCCTGCGGCACAGAGACCGGGAACCCTTCCCGCATCACCGGTGTCATGTTCAGGACACAGAGGATATACTCATTCTCGTCTTCCCTGTAGAAACTGTAGACCGAATTCTCCGCATCGTCCGGATCCACCCAGCGGAAGCCGAAGTCCTCGCGGAAATCATACTTCCACATGCACGGATGGTCACGGTAGACATGGTTCAGATCCGTAAAGAAGCGCAGGAATGAATCATGCCGCGGATACTGCAGCAGGAACCAGTCCAGCTCCTTGATCTCATCGAATTCCCGGAACGATGCAAGCTCATTGCCCATGAAGTTCAGCTTCTTGCCCGGATGCGCGAACATGTACATGTACAGGTTCTTCACCTGGGCGAACTTGTCTTCATAGCTGCCCCACATCCGGTCGACCATGGTCTTCTTTCCGTGGACATTCTCATCATGGCTCAGTGTCAGCATGAACCTCTCCGACCAATAGTAGGCCATGGAGAATGTAATCTTATTGTGATGCCATTTCCGGTAGACCGGATCCAGCTCATAGTACTTCAAGGTATCGTTCATCCACCCGAGGTCCCACTTGTAGTCGAACTCCAGTCCTCCGTAGACGGAACCATGCGTCACCTTGGAATACGCACTGCTGTCCTCCGCGATCATCATGACCTGCGGATAGCGTTCATGCAGCATCCAGTTCATACGCTTCATGAAATTCAGCGCGCCCTCATTGGCACCCCGGTTGGAATTGCCGCCCCAGTATATCATATTGGATACCGCGTCCACCCGGATTCCATCAATATGGTACACCTCCAGCCAGAAAGAAGCAGCGCTCATCAGGAACGAACGCACTTCCTCCCGCCACAGATCAAAGTACAGGGTACCCCATTCCGTGCCGGCATCCATTTCATTAGGATACTCGTATAACGGGCTCCCGTCAAACAGACGCAGTCCGAAATCGTCCTTGACAAAGTGCACAGGCACGAAATCCATGATGATTCCGATGCCCGCACGGTGGCAGGCATTGAAGAAGGACGCTGCTTCTTCCGGGCTGCCGTAGCGCGATGTCATCGCATAGTATCCGCTGGGCTGATAGCCCCAGGAACCATCGAAGGGATACTCGTTCAGCGGCATCAGTTCGATATGGGTATACCCGTGTTCCAGAACGTAGGGGATCAGTTCCTCTTCGAGCATACGGTAGGTCATATACTGCTCCGGACAGCTCTTCCAGCCGCCCGCAAAGACCTCGTAGATGCTCATCGGCCGGTCAAAGTTCCGGCTTCTGGTCTGCATCCATTCCTCATCGCTCCAGGAAAGGTGTCCGGGATCCCAGACCCGGCTGGCGCTTTCCGGACGGACTTCACTGAAGAAGGCATAGGGATCCGCCTTCCAGCGCAGGGAGCCGTCTCCTGTACGGATGCAGTACTTGTAGGAGGCTCCTTCCGGTATATCCGGTATGAACAGGCTCCAGATCCCGGCAGCTTCCGTACGCTGCATGCGGTACTCATCCGGGCGCCAGTCATTGAAACTGCCGATGACACTGATCTCAGCCGCGGCAGGTGCATATACTGTAAAACGTACGCCGTGACGGCCTTCTTCGCACACTGTGTGCGCGCCGAAAACGCGCCAGGCATCCAGGCATCTTCCTTCATGGAATTCTTGTATAAGCCGAGGATCCATAACAAAAACCTCCGTTTTCCCGTTTATATAACTATAACAAAAAAAGAAGTGATTCAGAATCACTTCCTTTGTTCTCATGATTATTCCATGAGCAGCTTCATTGCGTCACGGTAGCGCTCGCTCTGCTCTTCCGCTTCTTCTTCCGAAGAACCGCATACGCAGAAGTAGATCTTGATCTTCGGCTCCGTTCCGCTCGGCCTTACAGCAATCCAGGAACCATCGTCCAGGAAGTACTTCAGGACATTGGATCTGACAAACCCGTGCAGCTCGTTGACACCGAGATCGTCGCCTTCCTCCATGGTATCAAAGTCCTGCCAGCGGACAACACGCGCATCATCGATATCCGTCAGACGGTCATTGCGCAGGCTGTCCATGAGCTCCTTCATCCGCAGAGCACCGGAGGCGCCGGAGAGAACGATGGAGACCTGGGACTCATTGTAGTACCCGTGTTCCTTCCAAAGGCCGCGCAGCACATCCATGAGCGTCATACCGCGCTCCTTGTACCAGCACGCCGCCTCAGCCAGCATCAAGCATGCCTGCGGGGCATCCTTGTCCCGGACAAACGGCCGGATGAGGGAACCGTAGGACTCTTCATAGCCGAAGACATAGTTCTTTTCACCGGTCTTTTCGTATTTCGCTACCTTTTCACCGATGAACTTGAAGCCGGTCAGGGTCTTCTCCGTCTCAACACCGTACTTCGCTGCCGTCAGATCGCCCAGATCCGAAGTCACAACCGTATTGAACATGACCGGATGCTCAGGCATCAGACCCTTCTCCTTCATCTGGGACAGAATGTATTCAATCAGTACAGCACCGGACTGGTTGCCGGTCAGCAGACGGTATTCCTCACCGTCCCGCACACCGACGCCCATACGGTCCGCATCCGGATCGCAGACCAGAATGATATCTGCCTTCGCTTCTTCCGCATACTTCAGAGCCAGCTCGTATGCCCCGTGCACTTCCGGGTTCGGGGAAGCTGTCCGGGCAAAGTCGGGATCCGGATCGCACTGCTCCAGTACCGGAATGACCTGGTATCCGCACTCCTGCAGTATGGTGCGCACCGGAATATTGGCGGTACCGTGCTCAGGAGAGAACACGATCTTCACATCGTCCTTGCGTACATCCGGATTCAGCTGGATGTCCTTCACAGCATCGTAGTAGACACGGTCCACATCCTCACCGATGACCGTAATCATCTTCTGCTGCTCTTCCGTAGGATCGGCCTTTACCGACAGTTCATCCGTTACAGCGTTGACTTTTTCCGTGACGGCGTCTGCCAGGTGCGGCACCAGCTGGCATCCCTGGTCGTCATACAGCTTGTAGCCGTTGTACTCACCCGGGTTGTGGCTGGCGGTGATCATGATGCCGCCTGTGCAGTGCAGATGCCTGACAGCGAAGGAAAGCTCCGGCGTCGGGCGCAGGGAATCAAACACAAACGAAGGAATACCGTTGCACGCCAGTACAGCCGCACAGTCAAACGCAAACTGCCGGGAATTGTGCCGGTTGTCATAGCCGATCGCAACGCCCTTCTCTGCTGTGCCCTGTTCATTGATCCAGTCAGCGAATCCTTTGGTTGCCTTACGGATGGTATGGATGTTGATGCGTGCCGTACCGGCACCCATCACACCGCGCATGCCCGCTGTACCGAATTCGATCATACTGTAGAACGCATCGTTGATCTGCTCCTCGTTCATCTGCTCCATTTCCTGCTTCAGAGCCGGGTCCAGATCCGGATGGTTCAGCCATCTCTCATAGTTCTTTCCTGCATCCATATTCTTTCTCCTTCAAAACATGAAGACACCCGGAGGTGCCTCTGATACTTGCTTTATTTGATAACCGCCTGCTGGCGCAGTACGTTCACGATGGTCTCGATTGCCTGCTCTTCATCATCCCCGTCACAGGTGATCGTGATTTCCGACTGCGTTGGCACACCAAGGGACATAACGCCCATGATCGACTTCATATTGACCGTCTTGTCAAGATAGGTCACATCCACTTCGCAGACAAATTTGCTTGCCGCATTTACAGCCACGGTTGCGGGACGCGCATGCAGTCCGACAGGATCGTCGATCGTAACAGTAATTTCTACCATAGACTGACCTCCGTTCATTTCTACATTCTTTATTTTATCCCAACATGTAAGCACTTACAAGATTCACTTGTGATATGGTTCGTGATGCCGGATGCGGTATGCCCGGTAGATCTGTTCCAGAACAATCAGCCGGCAGAGCTGGTGCGGAAACGTATTGGGAGAAAGCTTCCAGCGGCAGTCCGCCCGCTCGATCAGATCCTTCGAAACACCCAGGGATCCACCGATCACAAACACCAAGGAATTGCTGCCGTAGGTGTTCAGCTTCTCCATGTAGGCAGCCAGTCCCTCCGAGTCCATTTCCTTTCCGGCCAGATCCAGCAGGATCACATGATCCTGCGGACGGATCTGCCTGAGCATCCGCTGCCCTTCCGTCTGCTTGACCAGTTCATTCTGAGCCGGTGTATTGTTCTCCGGCGCTTTTTCGTCTTCCACCTCTATGATTTCCAGCTTCTCATAGCCGCGGATCCGCTTCGCATACTCCGCTGTACCGTCCTTCAGCCACTTCTCCTTGATCCGGCCGCACGCAATGATCCGGATCATTCGAAATGCAGCTCCACGGTCAACCGCTCTGTACCGCGTACAATGCCTGCCTGCACCGGACCGTTGATCTCTGCTGTATAGCACCAGTTCCGCAGATCCGCCCGGGAATCTACCGGTACATCGTTCAGGGAAACAATTACATCCCCGGCGCTCAGAATGCCGAAAGCCGGTGAATCCGGCAGTACCCGCAGGACGCATACCCCTTCCGCAAGATCCAGCGGCAGATTCCAGGCACTGCGGTGATAGAGCTTCATACCGCTCACATCATCGCCGACCACGCCCAGCCTCAGCCGGCTGACCTCACCCTGCTCAATGATCTCCCGCGCGCTGGCATTCAGTTCATTCACACTGACAGCCCGGCCGTCCACGGAAGGCATATAGCCGATGACCTCTCCGCTCAGATTCAGCAGAATGCCGCCTGCCGCACCATTGTGGAGCCTTGCGTCTGTCTCCAGCATTTCATACATGCCCGTAGACGCGTCATATCCCGTCCTGGACACAACTCCGAAGCCGATGGAAGCCCGCTGGGTCTGGGGATTTCTGCCCGTCAGGGCAATGGTGTACTCTCCGGCCTTGACCAGATCGGAGTCACCGAGCGCAGCCGCTTCCACCTGAAAGGAAGGATGCACCGCCAGCACGGCAATATCCAGCAGATCGTCCGTACCGACCACAGCCGCTTCTTCCGCACGTCCGCTGCGGAAGACAACCGAACCGGCGGACCCTGCCAGGGAAGCCCGGCAGATGATGTATACCATGTCATCCTCCTGGGCATAGACAAAGCCTGTGTAGTAATCATCGCCTGCCCGGATCAGTACAGCAGAGTCCTCTGTCCGGGCAACCGCCTCCGTCACTTCCGACGAATAGCTGTGCACGATATTCTCTTCCACCGCCGTACCGGGCAGAATGCCTTGATTATCCATCCTTGCGATCCGTACGCTCAGCCATACATTCCATGCCAACAGCACGGAAAACAGTACCGGGATCCACTTTTTCATCATTACCTCCATGTATCGGCTCGAACTGACCTGCCGCAGAGATGATCAGACTGCGGTTCAGATCGCGGTGATACTTCAACAGATGTCCGGCAGCCGCCTTCAGAGCAGCCTCCCGGGTATTGGCTTCCTGGCTGATATGGGCCAGGATGATCATCCTGGTGCGCGGTGTCACCACAGCGTCCAGTACTTCACAGGCATCTTCATTGCACAGATGCCCCGCATCGGAAAGAATGCGCCGTTTAACATAGTACGGTCTTCCGGTATGCATCAGCAGATCCGGATCGTGGTTTGATTCAAGAACGATGTAGTCCGCCCCTCTCATCAAGGACAGATACCCGTCCTTCACATATCCTGTATCCGTTACATAGACCAGCTTCTCTGTACCGTTCTCGATGATGTATCCGACCGTAGCCTCCGCATCATGGGACAGGGCCAATGGATAGACAGACAGATGCCCGAGCAGGAACGGGTGATCCGCCCTGACCGGTACCGTCGGTACGCTCAGGTCCACCGGCGACCAGACCGGTATGTCCTTGAACAAGGAGATCTGGGATACATGATCCGTGTGATCATGTGTGACCAGCAGGGCATCGATTTCCTTGAGGGAGACTCCCTTCTCCTTCAGGCACTGCAGCAGCCAGCGTCTGGTTCCGCCGCAGTCGATGAGTACGCACATCGCCTCATCCCTCAGCAGGAACGCGTTGCCGCGGGAACCGGACGCCAGCAGATCAAAGATCATTTGATCGCCTCACAGTCCAGATATCCATCGCAGGGATTGATTTCCTTCCCGTCGATCATAATGTAGAAATGCGTATGCGGTCCGCTGGCTCTGCCGGTCATGCCGATCTGGCCGATCACATCACCCTTGTCCACGATGGTGCCGACCGGCAGCGGGCTGGGCATATTCATATGGCCGTAGTAGGTCATCATACCGTTGTTGTGGTCGATGAACACATAGTTCCCGCTGATGCCGTCATAGGAATTGACCGCTATGACACCACGGTCCGCGGCATAGATCTTTGCATAACGCTCATACCGGTTGACTACATCGATGGCAAGATGGAAGTGCGGGATGGTATAGCAGCCCCATCCGCAGGTAATCAGCGGATTGTCCACCGGCCACCGGTACTGGCCGGTACCGACACCAGGGATTTCCAGAGTACCGACCGCAATGACCTGATTGACCGGCTGGGCAGTATCCACACTGGAGATCAGTTCACCGGACACCAGAACACCGTTGATCCAGCGCTCGGAATACAGCGAGTTCTTCGAACCGTTGACACCGGCCTGCAGTTCTTCCTGTACACCCATGCGCATCGTATCGTCTTCGGTATATACCGTCTCTGCGAAGATGGTCTCCTTGCGCATGCTCTCCATCCGCACCACAACATCGATGATCGGTGTAAAGTACGTCACGCACAGTTCTTCCCCTTCCGCCAGGATCTGGTCCGTGGAAAGGATCTTGTCCCGGTTGATATTCATGACCTGGGTTGCGGACAGACCGTTGTTCTTGGAGCCTACACCGGCTACCGTATCGTATTTCTGCACCGTATAGTACTCCCGGTCCGTATTACCGGAATACTCAATGTAGTCCAGAATGGCTTCCTTGGTCTGCAGGATCTCCTTCACCGGTGCGTACGCATCGGAAACGGTAATCGTCTGCAGGACGGAAATGCCCACCGCCCGGGACCCGTAGGTCCGGAGCGCCTGTGTCTGCTGGCCGTTCATCAGCAGAGTCAGTTCTTCCCTGGACAGGAACAGCGAAAGATACTCATTCATCGCTTCCTGATACATCGCTTCATTGAGGACATAGATCTCTGCATAGACACCGTTTTCATCCGAAAACTGGACAGATGTACAGGAAACGGTGAACAGCCTGTTCTTCCGCAGCCATTCCAGAATCTCTTCATCCTTGTCTTCATAGACCATGTTGGTCTGTTCCTGGGCCAGATAGACATCCTTGCCGAGAGAGAGGGAGGCGTCGGGATAATCCGCTTCGTAGTCTTCCTTGTAAACCTTTTTGAGGAAACGGTCCAGACTGGTCCGGTCCTTCAGAATACCGACGAGTTCACCGCTGCTGTAGACCTTCCATACCGGTGCGGGATCGGAACGGATCTCCAGGACTTCCTGGACAACAATACCGTCCGTCTGTCCCTCTCCGTCCGTACGGTAGGAGAACGGCACAAAAACCGCGATGGCAACCGCGGCAATCAGACTGAGGATTACAGCAAGCAGTTTTTTCATGGACTGTATCACCCACTGTAAGGCGCTGCATAGTTCATGCAGGCATTCGTAGCGCCTTCAAAGGCCAGGAAGAATCTTCCTGTTTCACCGTTTCTGTGCTTGGCGATGATGACTTCCAGCTGTTCGGAGTTGTTCTCCTGCGCCTGTGTTCTGGCTTCTTCGTTATAATACGCTTCCCGGTACAGCATCAGTACAATGTCCGCGTCCTGCTCGATCGCGCCTGATTCACGCAGGTCGCTGAGCATCGGCCGTTTGTCCGTGCGGGATTCCACACCGCGGGACAGCTGGGAAAGCGCCAGGACAGGAACATTCAGTTCTCTGGCCAGTGCCTTCAGGCTCCGGGAGATATCAGACACTTCCTGCTGGCGGTTCACATCCCGTCCGCGGGAGGAACCGGTAATCAGCTGGAGGTAGTCCACCACGACCATGGCCAGCCCTTTGTCCGCCTGCAGCTGCCTGCATTTGCTGAACATCTCCGGCACTTTGATCGTTGAGGAGTCTTCAATGTAAAGATTCAGATTCTTCAGATCCACGGTCGCTTCATTGACCGCGTTCCATTCATCATTGCTCAGACGACCGGTCTTGATGTGATCGCCGTCCACCCGGCTTCTGGCACTGAGCAGTCGCATGCCGATCTGTTCAGCGGGCTGCTCCAGCGAGAAGATCGCAACTGCGCCTTCATTGCGGTTGCGGTCCGCTGTCTGCAGTGCCATATTCAGCGCAACGGCTGTCTTTCCCATGGAAGGACGGGCCGCCAGAATCACCAGATCGCCCCGCTGGAAACCGTGCGTGATCCGGTCGAAGTCCCGGAAACCCGAACCGAGTCCTGTAATCGTCGAACCGCTCTCGCTCATCTTCCGTACTTTGGTCAGTACGCCGGAAAAGACTTCGTCCGGTGTCAGGAACGGTGCGGTCCGTCTTCCTCTGGAGATTTCCAGTACGGCTTTTTCCGCCCCGTCCAGGTACCCGTCCACATCGCTCTGCCCTTCGAAGCCGTCCTGCATGATCTGCTGGGCAGCTTCGATCATCTTCCGCATCACGGCTTTCTCGTGGACCAGTTCCACATAATCCTTGGTGTTTGCGCTGGTAACAGCCGCCTCACTCAGCGCACTGAGATATTCAAAGCCGCCGACCGCATCCAGCTGGTTCCTGTCCCTCAGCCGGGTCACAACCGTCGTTAGATCGACATGGGTGCCCTCCCGGTACAGCGATTCAACCGCAAGAAAAATCTTCCGGTTCGCTTCCTGGAAAAAATCATCTTCACTGAGCCCTTCCTCCAGCGCAATCCGCGCCGAAGAAGGATACAGCATCATCGTTCCCAGCAGGCTCGCTTCTGCTTCGGGCGCTGCAGGCATCATTCCCGCAGGCATTCTATTTCTCCTTCAGACGGCAGTTGACCGTCCCGATCACACCTTTGTAGAGATCCACCCGGACCTTGGTCACACCGAGCGCCGCTACCGGCTCGGTATCTACAAACTTGCGCTTGTCCACTTTGATGCCGTTCCGGTTCAGCTCTTCCGCGATCTGCTTGGTGGAAACCGAACCGAACACCTTGCCGTCCGCACCGGCCTTGACATAGAAATCAAAGTAACGGTCTTCCAGCTCCTTCGCCAGCTGCTGCGCTTCTGCACGCCGGGCAGCATCCTCTGCCTTCTCCTGCGCCTTCTGCTCGGCCAGAATCTCCAGACTCCGGTCCGTGGAAGGAACCGCCAGACCTCTCGCAATCAGGAAATTGCGCGCGTATCCGTCCGACACTTCCACGATTTCGCCTTTCCTGCCGACCTTCTTTACATCAGTTTTCAGTATTACCTTCATATCCTGATTCCTCCTGCAAATACACCTTCAGCTTTGCCTCAAGCTCACCCTTGAGATCCGCCACATTCGTCTTTGCCCGCTGTACAGCCGCAGCCGTCATATGACCGCCGCCGCCCATGCCTTCCATGACAACCTGTACATTGATCCGTCCGTTGGAGCGCGCACTGACCGAAATCTCATCCGGTCCGGTCTCCGCGATCACGAACACTGCATCCACGTTCTTCACCTTCAGAAGGCGGTCCGCCACCTGCGAGATCATGGAACGGCTGGCATGCACCCCTTCCGCCGGTACGATCAGAATGTGGTCTGTATAGTTCTGCGCCAGCATCATAATGCTGTTGCGGCGCATGAATTCATCATAGTCTTCCTTCAGGAAGTCGTTGGCCTTGCCCGGATCCGCGCCCATCTTGCGCAGATAGCTCGCCGCCTCATACGTACGCGCTCCGGTCCGCACACGGAAGAAATCCGTATCCACGATCATACCGCCCAGCATGATGGTAGCTTCCAGCTCACTGAGCCGTACCTGGTTGGTAATGTACGGCATCAGCTCCGTAATCAGCTCCACCGCGCTGCTCGCACCGGCTTCTATGTACATCAGAACCGGCTTGACGCCCATTTCGGTGCTCCTGCGGTGGTGGTCCAGCACAACAATCTTCTTTGCCGCTTCCAGTACCTTCGCACCGTTGGATGTACGGATGTTGTGGTGGTCCACCATAATCACCAGACTCTTGGACTGCAGCTGGTTGAGCGCCTCGCTCTCCGTCACAAAGTTCAGACCGGCAGCCAGTTCATCATATCTGCTGTCTACGACTGCCTTCAGCTTTTCTTCAACACCGCCGGTGCGCTCGATCACACATACCGGACGGCGCAGCGCACGGGCAATGCCGGCAACACCGATGGCAGCGCCCAAGCAGTCAAAGTCCTGTTCCCGGTGGCCGACTACGATCACGTTGGACGAACGTACAATCAGCTCACGCAGTGTATGGGCCATGACACGCACCCTGACCCGGCTGCGCTTTTCCGTCGCTTCCGACGCACCGCCGAAGTACTCGACTTCCTCACCGGCCGTCTGAACAGCCACCTGGTCACCGCCCCGGGACTGGGCCAGATCCATCAGTCCGGTCGCCATTTCATCCAGTTCCTCGTAATTGCTGGTACCCTTGGCAAAGGCCAGGGACAGCGTTACGGAAACATCCTGCTTCTGTGCCGAACGGCGTACGCGGTTCAGCACGGAGAAACGGTCTTCCTTCAGTTCATTGTAGATCTTCTCGTTCAGCAGAAGCATGTACCGGTAGTTGTTCAGCCTGCGGATCAGAATGCCGTGCTCGTGGCAGTATTCCGTCAAAGGGGAACGTACAGCGACACTGATGGCCGATACAACGGACTCATCCTCATACTGCGTACTCTCTTCATAGTTGTCCAGGTTCGCCAGACCGATGACCGGACGTTCCTCCAGATAGGCCATACGGTAGCGTTCCAGCGTACTGATGTCCCGGAACAGCAGCACCGGCTCGTTCTCCACCCGGGTTACTTCAAACAGACTGTCGCCGATTGCCACCGTCGCTGTTTCTTCACCCTTGGAGATCAGCCGCTCGCACTCCGGCAGCCACTCCAGCAGCTTGATTCCGATGCGCTCGATCCCTCTCTGCTTGAACAGATCGCTCATTGCCGTAATGATATGGTCGCTGTCATAGGTCACCAGACCGACACCGCCGTACAGATAGCCTTCTGCCGCAACCCTGCCCAGCATGTTCTCCAGACCGGAGGAATTCTCCTCGGACAATGCCCGGAAGCGCTCGAACGCATAGATTACGATCAGGCATTCGACAAAGACAACCAGCACAGCCGGAATCAACATCTCCTGCTTGCCCGTAAAGAACATATAGCCGAAGATCAGCACTGCCTCCACGGCAATGATCAGCAGAAGCGTCTTCATTGTATTATTGAGTTTTTGCAGCATAGTGATCTCCCAACATTCTCTTATGGAATTCCGTCGTAATATACAGGAAGCCCAGCATAGCCACCGGCATCACCGCAATCATCAGAAGCAGCAGTGCAGCGATCCCGTAGATTGCCTTTCCCCTGCCGCCGTTGCGCACCGCAAGAAACACCATGATGGCAATCATTCCATAGATGCACAGGTATACCACACCGGCCATACCCACACTCTGCATCACATTCTGCACCGTTTCCGACACAACCGTATTCCTCAGCGCATAGATGTACATAAAGAAGCCCGCAATGCCCAGATACCCGCTCCACTTCGGCGGATAGTACTGCGCCACCGACACCGAAGGCGCCATATCTATGTGCAGCCTCCGGAGCATGATCACAGCCAGGAAATGCGTCACCACCGCCTGCAGTGCGCCGGTCAGCACCACCGACGTCATCAGGACATTGAGGAACAGCTGCGCCGTATCGACACCCGCGTCCATTGTCTGCCCGGTCTTCACCAGGGCGTCTGTCAGGATCCGTGAATACTCCGCCGCTTCCGCCGCCAGATCATAGCCGAACACTTTCGCCAGAACCAGTGTATCCACGACATTGATCACCACAGCCATGACACAGGTAATGATCACCAGACGGTGCCTGTCCGACTTCCTGCGCACACCCTGCCCGTACACCAGACCGATCAGTGACTCGGATGCTACATAGAACATCATCTGCGGTGTGGACAGTATGAACGACAGCAGAACGATTCCCGCAAAGGTCACCAGAGAATCCCTGAGCCCGTATTTCGCTGCATAGAACAGCATCGGAAGCGGATAGGCAAAGATGAACATACCGTCAAACAGGCCGCCTGTCTGCCGGTTGATCATCAGGATGACGCCCACAATGGCCATCATCATGGCTCCGTCTGTCAGTCTTCTTACATCGTTTCTCATTACAAAAACATCTTCCCTGAAGGTAATGCAAACATTATAGCATAAAAAAACCGTACTGTTTCAGTACGGTCAGTCTGCTACGTAAGGCAGAAGCGCCATCTGGCGGGCACGCTTGATGGCAACCGCCAGCATCCGCTGGTACTTTGCCTTTGTGCCTGTCACACGCCTCGGAAGAATCTTGCCGTTCGGGGCAATGAACTTTTTCAGAAGCTCGACATCCTTGTAATCAATATACGTGATGTGGTTCTTGGTAAAGTAGCAAACCTTTCTTCCGCCTGTTCTCTGCTTTTTGTATGCCATAATCTCACTCCATTTCTCTTAAAACGGCAGGTCATCGCTGGAAATGTCCAGCGCGGGTCCGGTATTGAAGTCCTCGGCGCTGACCGGCTCTTCATACGTGCCGTATCCGCGTCCGTAACTGTTGTCATAGGACCCGTAATTGTCCTGCGGCTGACGGGCCTGCGACGCATTCCGGCTTTCCAGCAGCTGTACGCTGTCCGCCAGCACTTCCGTCACATACACTTTCTTCCCGTCACGGTCATCATAGTTTCTTGTCTGGATCTTTCCATCCACGCCTACCAGCGCACCCTTGCGGGCATACTGGCCCAGGAAATCCGCAGTCTGGCGCCAGGCAACGCAGTTGATGAAATCAGTGGTCTTCTGACCGTTCTGATCCCGGCTGCCCCGTCTGTCGCACGCAACGGTGAACGACGCAACGGATAGCCCGGCTGATGTCTTGCGCACTTCAACGTCCTTGGTCAGGCGTCCGACAAGAACAACACGGTTGATCATTTCTTCGCTCCCTGAGAAGCTTCGAGCTCTTCCGCCCTGGTGATCAGATAACGTACTACGTTCGGATTGATGCCCATCAGACGATCAAACTCCGCCACAGCTGCGTTTTCTGCCTCAAACGAGACGACGACATAGTAGCCCTTTGTCATGTGGTCGATGGGATACGCAAAATCGCGCATGCCCCACTCATCGGTCTTTGTGACCTTTCCGCCTTCATCAGTGATGATCTTCGCAAGATTCTCGATCAGATTCTTCCGGTCCTCTTCCTCAACCACCGCGTTGATGATGTACATGACTTCATACTTTTTCATTTTTGTACACCTCCTTCTGGTCTATACGGCCGTTTCCGGCAAGGAGCAGAACAGATCTTCTGTCTGCCCGCCCTACGATTATACAGTTTTGTTCTATGTTTTACAACAGGATTTTACAGCCGGTATCCATGGGCATCATCGAGGTATTCCTCCACGATGTACCGCGGACGCTGCTTGGTCTCCAGATAGATCTTCCCGACGTATTCCCCGATGATGCCGAGCGACAGCAGGATCAGGCCGCCGATGCCCCAGATGGACACAGCCAGGAACGTCCAGCCTACGACCGTATGGCCGGTAAAGTGCCGGACCAGAGAATAGACCAGGATGATCAGGCTCACCAGGAAGATGAAGAACCCGGACCAGGAGATCATCCGCAGCGGTGTCGTCGACAGAGAAGTAATGCCCTCCACTGCGAAGGAAACCATCTTCTTCAGCGGATACTTGCTTTCACCCGCAAAACGCTCCCCGCGCTCGTAGTACACCGTATCCGTACGGAAGCCGAGCAGCGGCACCATGCCCCTGAGGAACAGATTGACCTCACGGAACTCTCCCAGCGCCTGTACGGCCCTGCGGCTCATCAAACGGTAGTCTGCGTGGTTGTACACGGTCTTTGCGCCGAGACGGTCCATCGTACGGTAGAACGACTGGGCTGTAAAGCGCTTGAAGAACGTATCCTTCTTCCGCGCACTGCGCACACCGTATACAATGTCGCAGCCTTCGTAGTACTTCGCAATCATCTCATCGCAGGCATGAATATCGTCCTGCAGGTCTGCGTCCATCGATATGATCATGTCCGCGTACTCCGCCACGGTCATCATGCCTGCCAGCAATGCGTTCTGATGGCCGCGGTTGCGGGACAGATTGATGCCGGAGAAGAGCGGATTCCCTTCATGAAGGCGCACAATGACATCCCAGGTACTGTCCTTGGAGCCATCGTTCACAAAGACCACCCGGCTGTCCTGCCGGATGATATCCCTGCGGATCAGATCATTCATCTTTTCTTCCAGGCGCTTTGCCGTCTCCGGCAGAACCGCCTCCTCGTTGTAGCAGGGTATTACATAATACAGCGTATCACTCACTGTCCGCCCACCGCCTTTCCAGATCTTCCATCATCGTTCTGTTCATCATTATATCCTGAACGTACGGATACTGAGCGGCAATCCGTTCAAACCGCTCCTTCAGTGTCCGTGCGTTCTCTTCATCCTTCTTCATCAGTGCTTCGGCATACAGGGTACGGATGATGGATGGGTCATCCTTCATCTGCATATAGAGCTTCCGGTCTGCGTCCAGGATCTCCGGTACATCCTCGTTGTCCAGCATGTGCAGGCAGTACAGGTCCGCCCGGAACACTGCCGCATGCAGGCCGAGGATCCTGCCTCCGTCCACCAGCTCCTGCATCAGTGCCTTGGCTTCTTTCCGTCTGCCGGCACCCATCAGGCAGCCTGCCTGGGAAACCCGGAGGGATTCACAGAGCGTGTTGTCCTTACTGCCTTCCGCCCTGTTCCGGAACAGCTCATCCGGGATTTCCTGATACGGTACCCCCTCGCTGAGCCGGGCATTGACCGCCAGGACAGAGCGGAAAGCATACCTCGCAGCCGGATTGTTCCTCAGCGACATCAGGTTCGCCCCGTCGTTCGCTATGATCTTCGACTGGTAGGGAATTCCGTTCATCAGCGCCTGGAATACGCCGCACGCCCCCATCAGGCCGCAGAATACCTGCAGAGGATACCAGCGGATGACAGGCACCAGTGCCAGAAAGATCAGTGCACTGAGAAGATTCATCAGGACCCCGCCGAGATTGTAGAGCACCACCGGCATATCTTCATAATCGCCCGGATACTCCAGCAGGCACTGCCCGGCGGTGCCGGCGACACTCAGGTTCCTGCGCACCAGCCGGCCGTCCTGCATCATCCACGTCATACGGCCTACCCGGTAGGAAATGAACCGGTAGCCGCTCAGCAGCCCGGCAATCAGATGCCCGCCCTCGTGCAGCGCAATCTGGAACCGCTCGCACAGTATGAATCCAACAACCGTACTGCACAGCTTCACCAGGTACAATCCGAACGGATCCGCAAAACTGATGAGCCTGATTTTCAGGTTCACCCACACCAGACAGGTCATGGTGCCCACCAGTACCGCTGTATAATACAGATACTTCTTCATCCCGTCAATTTTACCACAGCAGACATACATTCCTGTTCAATCCGCAGTTTCTTTTCGGTTATAATAGAATCAAAGATATATACAAGGAT
>JAEEYJ010000144.1 GCA_016291725.1 Solobacterium sp. | reverse complement strand
TTCCGAAGACCAGGAAGAAACAGAGATCCTGCGTTCGGTCTGCGAAGGAAAGCAGCAGGCAGGCGCCTATACCGGCAGGTTCTCCCAGCACCCCTACAGATATCTCCGGATTGCCTCGGATCAGACAGTATACGGTGTTCTGCGCATTGACATGAAAGGCCGGTCCTTTACCGAATTCGAGAATACCCTTCTTCTCTCGATCATCAATGAGTTCATTCTTGCCCTGAACAACGAGCACACCATGCAGGAAAAAGCAGCGGCGGAGATCCAGGCAGAACAGGAGCGCTACCGGGCAGGACTGCTGCGTTCGCTGTCCCACGATCTGCGCACACCGCTGACCTCCATCATCGGCAATACTTCAAACCTGATCTCCATGGGTTCCTCCATGGAAGAAAACGACAAGCAGGCCATCTATGAAGACATCCGGGAAGATTCCTTCTGGCTTGCGTCACAGATGGAGAATATACTGTCTATGAGCCGTCTGGAGAACAACCGGTATATCCAGCCGAGCATAGAAAACGTTGAAGATGTCATCCAGGAGAGCCTGAACCATCTGGACTACCGGGCCAGCGAGCACACAATCACCTTCCAAAGGCCGGAGGAAGCACTGTTCGCTGAAATGGATTCCCGCCTGATCCTGCAGGTCCTGACCAACCTGATCAACAATGCCATCAAGCATACACCTGCGGGATCAGCCATAACCATCCGCTGCACCAAGGAAGATGGTCTTATCTTCATTTCGGTAGCGGATGATGGTGATGGGATTCCCGACGGAATGAAGGAACACATCTTCGATCTCTACTATACCGGGCACAGAGGACTGTCCGAAACAAACCGGAGCATGGGAATCGGTCTGAATCTCTGCGCTATGATACTGCAGGCACACGGTCAGAAGATCGAAGTGCTGGACAACCATCCGAAAGGAACCATATTCCGTTTCAGTCTGAAAGCAAAGGAGCTGCAGGATGAAAGAATCCAGAATACTGATTGTTGAAGATGACCGGTCCATCATGAACCTCATCTCAACAACATTGAAACTGAACCAGTATGAGTATGTATGTGCATCCGGCGGAAAGGAAGCCGTTTCCCAATGTGCTTCCTATGCACCGGCATTGATTCTGCTGGATCTCGGTCTTCCCGATATGGACGGCATTGATGTCATCCGTACGGTCAGAACCTGGTCGCAGGTGCCGATCATCGTAATCAGTGCCCGTGGCGAGGATTCCGACAAGATCGAAGCACTGGACAACGGTGCGGATGATTACCTGACCAAACCTTTCTCCGTCGATGAGATGATGGCCAGGATCCGCGCTGCCCTGCGCCGCAGCATACAGCTGGCTTCCGGCACCTCGGAATCCATCTACCGCAACGGTGATCTGTTCATAGACTATGCAGCGTCCATTGTCAAGCGCGGTGAACGGGAGATCCACCTGACCCCGATCGAGTACAAACTGCTCTGCCTGCTGAGCAGGAATACCGGCAAGGTACTGACCCATTCCTACATTATCCAGCATATCTGGGGCAGTACGATGGAAACGGATATTGTATCCCTCCGTGTCTATATGACTTCGCTGCGCAGAAAGCTGAACCAGGATGAATCCGAAGAAGCACTGATCCGTACCCATGTCGGGATCGGATACCAGATGATCCGTGCTGAAGAATAACAGGAAAAATCCGGCCTTGAAGCCTTCGCTTCAGGACCGGATCTTTTTTTATTCCTCTATCCGCTTACCATCAATGAAGACAGCGATGAGCCTGCCTGTCGTCTCCAGAGGATCCCCCTCATAGATGTTGATGTCTGCGTCCTTGCCGGGTTCAATACTGCCGACACGGTCTTCGATGCCCAGATGCTCGGCAGCGTTGATTGTAATCGCCTTCAGAGCGTCAAAGCGCTTCATTCCGGCCTTTACAGCCATACCGGCATAGAGCGGGAAACTGTATTCCAGTGCGAACGGATGGTCCGTAATGATGCATACATGGCAGCCTTTGTTCGCCAGAACACCGGCGGTTTCCCATGATTTATTCCGGAGTTCGAACTTCGACGCGTCGGTGAATGTCGGACCGACTGCCAGCATATACTGCTTGTTCTCGGCCAGCTTGTCCGCAATCAGGTGACCTTCCGTTGCATGTTCAATGGTCATTCTGACATCAAACTCCTTGGCTACCCGGATGGCACCCAGAATATCATTTGCCTGATGCGCATGGATCTTCAGCGGCAGTTCCTTCCGGATGACCGGGATCATCGCCTCCAGCTTCATATCAAAGGCAGGCATGCGGGTGATATCTCCGTTCGCCGCTTCCTTTCTTGCCAGATAGTCCCTGGTGCGGAACAGCAGATTCCTCATATGCGCAATCGTGGACATTCTTGCGCTTGCGCCGCGCTCCCTGTACACGCGCTTGGGGTTCTCGCCCAAAGCGCCTTTCATCGCGACCGGGTCCTTTACGATCATATCGTCCGCGCAGACGCCTACGGGCTTGATCGCCGCCCAGGTACCG
The DNA here is from genome assembly GCA_016291725.1 of Solobacterium sp. GTDB lineage: Bacteria > Bacillota_I > Bacilli_A > Erysipelotrichales > Erysipelotrichaceae > Bulleidia. The sequence continues at coordinate 4,135 of JAEEYJ010000144.1, read as the reverse complement.
CCGATTGCATTGGCGCTGCCCGGACCGACCGCAATCGTTGTTACACCGGCAAGGGCTGCTTTACGGACGGACGGATCCAGAGGATTGAAGCTGTCTATCCCTCGCAGCTGCGGGGTGCAGATATCGCTCATTTCGTTGTAGTCATGGCCTTCATAGCCGATGCCGTAGCCGGAGAGGCCGAGATGGCTGTGCGCATCCACCCAGCCGGGATAGACGCTGAAGCCTTCCGCATCAAATACATCATCGTCCGTAAACCCGGTGCCGATGGTCTTGATCTTCCCATCCTCCACCAGAATGTCTGCTGTATACGGTTCCTCATGCACCGCATCGAAGATTCTTCCGTTCTTGATCAACATGTTCATTTCTCCTCTATTTCTTCAGCCAGTGTTCGAACCAATCGTTCATTTCCTTCAGCCTGCGGATCCGGTGCTTGGGCTTGCCGATGCGCGACAGACTGTGGGTCTCTCCTTCAAAGACAACCATCCGGGACGGTACACCGAAGTACTTCATTGCAGTAAACATCTCCAGTCCCTGATCAATCGTAACATTGTAGTCACACAGGGAATGGATGAACAGAATCGGTGTCTTCGCCTGATCTGCATACTTCAGCGGAGACTGCCTCCACATCTTCTCCATATCCGTCCACGGTGTTGCGGCCATTTCCTCACCGTCGAAGCTGACGCCGATCTCACTGACACCGAAGTCGGATACCCAGTTGGCAATGCTGCGCTGCGACGCAATGGCCGCGAAACGATCGGTATGCCCTTCGATCCAGTTGCACATAAAGCCGCCGTAGGACCCGCCTGCCGCACCGAGCCTGTTCACATCTATCTTTGGATACAGCTTCAGAACATGGTCCGTGAACTCCATCAGATCACAGTAGTCAACCGTACCGTATTTTCCCCGCAGGTCCGCAAAGGCTTCCCCATATCCTTCACCTCCCCTGGGATTGCAGTAGAACACGGCATAGCCTTCCCCGGCGAACTGCTGCATCTCATGGAAGAACAGTTCACCGTAGGCTGCCCGCGGTCCACCGTGGATCTCCAGAATCCCCGGTACACTGTCCATTTCATTGAAGCCTTCCGGCTTCAGGATCCATCCATCGATCCTTATCCCGTCGGAATCCACGAACGGAATGTACTCCGCATGAGCGATCCAATGCGTCCTGATATAGTCTTCGTTGGGATCGATGGCCTTGGTCATCTCCTTCTCACCCGTCCACAGAGAACCGAGGCCGTCCGCTTCCGCTGCACAGGCGATCAGTTCCGTTCCATCTGTATCGAAGCAGAACACTGCACCGTTGAAGGATACTGCAGTCTCCAATGTATTCTCCGGTGTAAAGCGCATGATTTCATTCCGGCATCCCTTCAGCACTTTCAGCCAGACGGTTTCCCCGCTGCTGAGGAAGGAGCGTCCGGAGCCGTACGTACTGTCTGTCATCGGTGTACTGCCGATGGTCAGTTCGTCTTCGTTCACCCATTTCACAGTTTTTCCGCTCTGCAGATCATAACGGTGCAGATCCGGCTGTTTGCCGCTGCCCCAGATCTCCATATCACTCGCTGCGTAGACAATCGTACTGCCGGCGAACACAGCGTCGTCAATCCGCAGGTCCTCCGCTATGACCCTGGTTTCCCCGGTTTCCGCATCATAGAGCTTCAGCTGCGAAGTCAGGGGAAGGAGTCCGTCATAGGTCCGGCTGATCCAGAGAATCCGCTCCGGCTGTACATCAAAGGAGGATACCCCTTCTGTACGTTCTGTAAGCCGCTGCAGGCTGCCGTCTTCTTCGTGATAGATGAACAAGGCACTGCGCCTGCCGGACACGTATCCTTCATTATTGGCCCAGAAAGGCACTTCCTCAAAGATGTGGTAGTCCTGCTCCTCCAGGCAGATTTCCTTGTCCGTTGTCTCCGGATCCGGCTTGTTCCAGTCGGTATCCACCAGCATGGCATAGACACCGTTCTTGATCTTCCGGATGCTCAGTACCTCCTTCTTGACCGTGAATGCTTCGTGGGCTTCACCGCCATGGATATTCAAACGATAGAAGACCGTCTTTTCTTCCGTATCCTTCGCTTTATCCTCTTCCTTGCGTTCACTGTTGAAGAGCAGTGTCTCATTGTCATCCCAGACAGCACCGGCGTTGTTGCCGGACCAGGTCATCCGGAGCAGCTCACTGCAATCCCGTTTGAAAAGATACAGATCCTTCCGGTAGCCGTTCTTTTTCAGATCACTCTCTGTGATTGTACATACTGCCTGTTTTTTATCCGGACTGAGCAGAATGCCGCTCAGGAACCGGAGCTGTGCTATGTCCTCTTTTCTGATCTTTTCCATAGGACCGTCCTCCACACATGAAACTACTATAGATTCTCGCAGGAAACACTGTCAACCAATAGAAAAAACGGTATTTCTACCGTTCATTCAGAATGGTTTCCGCCTCTTCCTTGGCGCTCTGCAGGTCATCGCAGATGATGACCAGTACAATACCGTCTCCGCTGGTCACTACACCATTGTCCACCTTGAATACCTCGGAAGGCGCGTAGGTTTCCAGCTGGGCCTTCAGCGTACGGAGATACTCCTCCGTCTTCGCCATGACCTTTTCCGTATCCTCGGTATAGAATACCGCAACCGTGTCCCCCTTGTTCTGGGAAAGGTACAGACTGCCGTCTGAAATATCGCCCTCATCGAAGAACAGCAGACCGTTCACAACACGGCTGCTGGCCTCGGAAACCGTTTCCTCCAGCTTCAGGTCCTTGACGATCCTTGCGGCCACTTCCGCTGCCGGCTTCCGTTCCGCAGCCTGTCCGCCGGCACATCCTGCCAGCATCACTACAGCCAGCAAACTACTCACAAATTTCTTTAACATATTCCCCGCTCCAAATATAGTGTCTGCCCAGATAGTCCTCGAGCACTGCTGCCCCTGCCGGATTCACATGCAGTCCATCCCAGACATATTCATCCACAACCGTACCATCTTCCCCTTCCAGTGCTTCACCGGTGTTGATCACAAAGACTCTCTTCGTTGCCGCGACCCAGCGCAGTGTGTTGTTCAGATCATCAAGGTGTTCCGTCAGTGCAGGCTCCGGAAGATTGGAGATATAGTCCGGATGGTAGGCCAGCATAATATATATATTAGCATACGGAACCTGATTCCTGATCAGATCTATGACTTCCTGGTATTTGTCCGCAAAGGCATAGAAATTAGGGTTCCGGATTTCATTGATGCCGAACAGCAGATAGATATCCCTCTTGTCCGTTGTGGAGAAAATATCCACCAGGGTGACTTCATCCTCCCGCTCGTCCACCTGCATCATATCGATCAGCAGCAGGTTCAGCGATGTCACATAGTCCACTTCTGCGTTCGGATGTGTGCCGAACAGAGCTAGCGTACCCATCCGCGAATCCCCGGCATACAGAGCCCCGTCATACCACCAGTCCTCCGCCGGAGCGTGCTCAGGCACAGTGCCGGAGTAATTGTAGATATCCACTGCTGTACAGCCGTACTCCTTCTCCGCACCGTCCTCTGCAGCCGGATTCATCGTTTGCTGCATAGCTGAGCAGCCTGCCAGGCACACTGCACTAATCAACAGAACTGTTTTCTTCATAATGGAATAGTTCATCGCTTACCTCTTCATTGAACGATGGCAGTTCAGGCAGCTCATCCAGACTGAGCAGTTTGAAGCTGTTCATGAATTCCTCGGTCACTTCATACAGAATCGGTCTGCCCGGTGCTTCGCTTCTGCCGGCTTCCCGGATCAGATCCCGCGCCTGCAGCTTCTTGAGCATCATATCCGCACCGACGCCCCGGATCTCCTCAATTTCCACCCGGGTGATCGGCTGTTTGTAGGCAATGATGGCCAGTGTTTCCAGAGCAGCCTGGGAGAGCGACGCACTCCTGCCCATCTGGAACAGCTTTTCAGCGTAGGAACGTACGGAGGCTTTACTGATGAAGCGCCAGATTCCACCGTAGTCCACGATCTCCATGCCATGCGCATCATCCTGGTAGCGCAGCTGCAGGTTCAGCATGTACTCCCGGATCTTCTCCTCCGGCAGTTCCAGCACCGCAGCAGCCTGATCCAGTGTCAGTCCATCATCACCGACGATGAACAGCAGTCCTTCCAGTACCGGCAGTACCTCCGCT
>JAEEYJ010000143.1 GCA_016291725.1 Solobacterium sp. | reverse complement strand
CCCGCTGTACATCATATTGTACACCGTAATCGGTGCAAAAGGGTAGTATTCAGCTGCAGGAGGACGAAGAATATGAAGAAAGCGGAAATGAGTCTGATCAGCCTGGGGCTGGTGATCCTGGGTGCTGCGTACGGTATGGACGGGTGGTCCGTGCCGGGAGTGTGCTGCGGAGCGGCCGGGTTTCTCTGCGCCGTAAAGAATGCGGACAGCGGACATGTCCGGGAGGACTTCCCGGTGATGTGCGGGATGGATCTGCTGATGCTGTGGATGGTAAGGGCAGCAGGCCTGCAGCAGACCATGCCGCTGACCGGTTTCCTGGTTCTGGTGAATACCTTTGTATGCCTGAATGCGGTGCGCCGTGAGGAGACAGCGCTGATGCGGGGGATGTTCCGGGCAGGGATGGTCTTTGTCCTGGCGGCGCTCTGTGCGGCGCCGGACAGTGCGTCATTGCTGGAATCCCTGGCAGTGATCGGTACGGTGTTCCTGCCGATGCCGCTGTGTACGGTGGCAGTGTACGCTGCAGGTGCCTTGAAAAGGGAAAAGGGGTATGTTAGATTAACCGGTATGTAAGGAAAGGCAGGAAGCGGCATGAAGCATCTTCGCAGCAATCTGGTTCTGCTTGCAGCGGCGCTGATCTGGGGCTGTGCGTTCATTGCACAGAGTGTCGGCATGCGCTATATCGGTCCGTGGACATTCGACAGTGTACGCTGTTTGATCGGCGGAGTGACGCTGTTTGCGGCAAGGCGTACGATTCTGCGCGGCAGAAAGGCACCCCTGGACCGTGCGGCGCTGAAGGGCGGTCTGTGCTGCGGTCTGGTGCTGACATTCGCCATGTACACCCAGCAGTCCGGCATCATTTATACAACGGTAGGCAAAGCCGGCTTCATGACAGCACTGTACGTGATCCTGGTGCCGCTGCTGGCCATGTTCACCGGGAAGAAGGTGAGCGGGCAGGTGTGGGCTGCAGCCTGTGCGGCACTGGCCGGCTTCTGGCTGCTGAGCCATCCGGAGAACCTGTCCCTGGGACAGGGGGAACGCCGCATGCTGATCAGTGCGTTCCTGTTTGCGGTGCATATCCTGGTCATCGATCATTTCGCACCTTCAACGGATGGTGTGCTGATGTCCGAAATCCAATTCTTCACAGCCGGCATCCTGAGCTTTCTGCCGATGGCCCTGCTGGAGAAACCATCCTTTGCCAGCATCGCTGCGGCTGCGGCACCGGTGCTCTACGCCGGCATTCTGTCCAGCGGTGTAGCCTATACGCTGCAGATCATCGGACAGAAGGACGCTGATCCCACAGTGGCTACACTGCTGCTGAGCATGGAGGCAGTATTTGCAGCGGCAGCGGGCTATGCCGTCCTGCATGAAGTGCTGAGCAGGGGAGAACTGGCCGGCTGTGTGCTGGTCTTTGCGGCAGTGATTCTGGCGCAGGTTCCGCTGAAGCGAAAAGAAAAGATATGATCCTGTGATCATATCTTTTTTGTCTGATTATTTCAGGAGTTCGTTGACTTTTGCCTGGACGGTGTTGTAGTCGTATCCGGCAGCTGTCAGCTTGTCCTTGCGCTCCTGGCCGTTGCCCCATTTGCCCTGGATGACTTCCTTGGCAACTTCTTCAAGGGTCTTTCCGGCAGCCGGTGCAGCAGCGGGCTTCGGTGCCATCAGCTCATTGACTTTTGCCTGGATTGCTTTGTAGTCATATCCAGCAGCTGTCAGCTTGTCGATCCGGTCCTGACCATTGCCCCAGTCACCGCGGATGACTTCCTTGGCGAGGTCATCTACTGTCTTTGTGCCGGCGGGCTTTACCGCACCCAGCAGCTCATTGACTTTTGCCTGGATCTTGTCATAGTCGAAGCCGGCAGCTGTCAGCTTGTCCTTACGCTCCTGGCCGTTGCCCCACTTGCCCTGGATGACTTCCTTGGCGAGGTCATCGATTTTCTTGGCCTCTGCCGCAGCAGCAGCTTCCTTGGCTTCCCTGGCAGCCTTCGCGGCCTGCAGAGTGTCATTGATGGTTTCCTTGGCTGCGGCAGCTGTTGTCTTAGCGGCTTCTTCGGCCTTCTGGACTGTTGTAGCAGCCTTCTCTTCAGCCTTCTTGAATGTCGTTGCGGCAGCTTCCTTGACTTCTTCAGCCTTCTTGCCGGTCAGCGCGGCCAGATCAGCTGCGGTGACTCCGCTGGATGTTGTGTCCTTCTTTTTAAACAGATCTTTGAGTGCCATAGTAACCTCCTTTGTGTTATGACTTATCTCACTATTAATGTAGCACAAACCAGTGCATTTGTTTGTATTTTCGGAAAGCGGTTTCAGTATGCTTTGGTCATAATGTCCGCAATCCGGCGGGCAAAGCCTGCGGGATCATCGATGGGCAGTCCTTCGATGATGCATGCCTGGTCATAGAGAATGTCCGTGTACTCATCGATGGATGCCGGATCCGTACTGTACATTTCCTTCATCCGGGCGAATACAGGGTGATCGGGGTTCAGTTCGAGAACCTTGACGGCCTTCATGGTCCTGCCTGTGGGATCCTGGGAAAGGATGCGTTCCATCTCGATGGAGATGCCGTCCTCCGCAACAAGGCAGACCGGATCATCCTTGAGCCGGGAGGAGAGGCGCACTGCAGAAACCTTTCCTTCCAGATGCGCCTTCATGGCTTCCAGCATATCCTTGCTGTCTTCTGTCAGACGGGCTTTTTCCTGCTTTTCTTCCTCGGTATCGAGATCCAGATCACCCTTGGTGACGGAACGGAAGGCCTTTCCTTCGTATTCGTACATCATGGTTACAGCGAACTCATCCACCGGATCGGTGAAGTACAGGACTTCATAGCCCTTGTCGCGCAGCTTGGCCATGACCGGCAGCTTCTCCAGCTCATTGATCTCCTTGCCGGCTGCGTAGTAGATCTCGTTCTGGCCTTCCTTCATCCGCTCTACGTACTCAGCCAGAGTTGTCCATGTACGGTCCTTGCTGGTGCGGTAGAGAAGGAGATCCTTGAGCTTGTCCGCCTTCATGCCGTAGGAACGGTAGATCTCCATTTTGAAGTTCATTCCGAAACGCTCAAAGAACTTCTCGTATTCTTCCCGTTCGTTCTTCAGCATATCCGTCAGTGTGCTGGAAATCTTCTTCTCGATGGAAGAAGCCAGGGATTTGACCTGACGGTCCTGCTGGAGGATTTCACGGGAGATGTTCAGACTGATGTCCTCACTGTCGATGAGGCCTCTGACGAAGCGGAACTCATCCGGCAGGAGATCCTTGGCATTGTCCATGATGAATACACCCTTGGAGAACAGCCGCAGTCCGGATTCATAGTCACCGTTGTAGAAGTTGTACGGTGTCTGGGAAGGGATATACAGCAGTGCGGTGTAGGATACGTTTCCTTCCACGCTGTAGTGGATATACTTCTGCGGATCTTCCCAATCACCGAAGTTCGCTTTGTAGAATTCCTGGTATTCGGCTTCCGAGATTGCTGAGCGGTTCTTCTTCCACAGAGGAACCATGGAATTCAGGGTTTCTTCCTGCGTACGGGTGACGGTCTTTTCGTCATCTTCCGGATCCCGTTCGATGATGCCGACATCCATCAGGATGGGATAGCGCACATAGTCGGAATACTTTTTGATCAGGGTACGGATCTCTGTTTCATCTATGTACTTGCTGTAGTTCTCTTCTTCCGTATCATCCTTCATCCAGAGGGTGATCCGCGTGCCGGGCTCACTGCGCTCTGCAGGCTCAATGGTATAGCCGTCTTCCCCGGTGCTGGTCCAGAGATGGGCTTCTTCGCCCGCCACGGAGCGGGATTCTACGGTGATCTTCTTTGCGACCATGAAGGCGCTGTAGAAACCGACGCCGAACTGGCCGATGATGTCAATGTTGGCATTGTCCTTGTTTTCCATCTTCGAGAGGAAATCCAGGGAACCGCTGCGGGCAATCGTACCGAGGTTGGCTTCCATTTCCTTGTCGGTCATACCGATGCCGTTGTCCTCAATGACGAGAGTACGGGCTTCCGGATTCCGTTCGATCCGGATCTCAAGATCACCCCGGTTGATATAACGGTCAGGGTTGGTCAGCGCTTCATAGTACCGCTTGTCCAGCGCGTCCGATGCATTGGAGATCAGTTCCCGCAGGAAGATCTCCTTGTTCGTATAGATGGAATTGATCATGAGACCCAGAAGTCTCTTCGATTCCGCTTTGAACTGTTTCTTTGCCATAAGGCCTCCTTTAGCACTCGTGCTATTCAACTGCTAAATCATAGCACGGAATCAAAAGAGATTCAAGGGATGTGCCTTGAATCATCGGGAATACGTACGGATGATGAACTGGGCAGTGATGCTCAGGCAATCGGTGTGTTCAAGACGCTGCTTGCCTGCGGCAGGACTGCGGTAGGCATACGGCGTCATCAGGAACAGATTCTGCAGTGTGCTCCTGTCCGTACCGAAGCGGAATTCCAGCATTGTTTCTTCCTGCAGGGCAAGCGCTTCTTCCGGAGGATTCTCAGTATTCAGAATCACTTTTTCATACAGCAGTTCCTTCAGCTCCCGCAGGTGATCGGGACCGCCGGTAATATGCAGGAAGTGACCGCCGGGCTTCAGAATACGGCGGATCTCTTCTGCCGCGACCGGGGCAAAGCAGGTGATGACGGCATCGGCGCATTGATCGGGGAGGGGTGTACGGAACGCAGAGGCCAGGACATACTGGGTGTCTTTGTCATGCTTTGCGGCGTAGATCAGGGCGGGCTTCGATAGATCGATGCCGTACTTCTCTGTACCGGGGAAGGCCCGGGTATACCATCCTTCGCCGCAGCAGAGATCCACCGTGACAGCGGGCTCCATCGCCTTCAGCTTCTCTGCCAGAACATTCCGCAGAGGAAGCCAGGAACCGCTTTCCAGGAAAGAGGTACGGGCAGCGGTCATCTCTTTGGAATCACCATGAAGGCCGCTCTTGTTCAGAGCGAGGTTGAGATAACCGCTGGCGGCGTAGTCAAAGGTATGCCGGTTTTCGCAGCGGGCGCTTTTTCCTTCGCGGCAGAGCGGTTTTCCGCAGACAGGACAGATCAGTTTCATGGATCCAGTATACCACAGGATGATTGACTGCCGGTCAGTCCGGGACTATCATGAAGGTATGGCAGACCATCAGGACAACGACCGCAGGAATGAGTTCATCGCAGCGGCAGAGAAACTGTTCCGGGAGAACGGGATTGTTGATACGACAATCAGTTCGATCGTGAAGGAAGTGAATGTTGCGAAGGGGCTGTTTTACTATTACTTCAATTCCAAGGAGGACGTGATCGACGCCGTCTCCGAGAAGTACAGGGAGATCTTCCGGGCCCACGTGCAGCAGAAAGAAGAAGAGCAGGACTACGATGAGCGTCTGGCGCACTTCGTGGAGAACGTGACCGCGTCGTTCACGGAACTCTGGAACAATGTCGGCGGGAAGGATATGTCTCCGCTGTCGCAGAAGAGTGTGGATGATGCAAAGAAGGATGCTTCGGAGATGCTGGAGGATCTGCTGGATGAAGGAGTCCGGCTGAACCGGCTGGTCATCCGCAATACACAGTACTTCGCACAGTTGATTGTGAACGGCATTGCGGGGCTGCTGGGGCAGGACGGCATGGATGAGGAAGAGATCCGCAGGATTGTGGACGACATACTGAATACATCAAAAAGAAGCGGTGAGTGATCACCGCTTCTGTTCCGGATGGCGGGCATAGTAGGAATAGATGCACCCGCAGTAATCCTGGCAGTACAGGCAGTACTGCGATACCAGTTCATCCCGGCGGACCTGTCCGCCTTTTTTCTTGAAATCGCAGGGAAACCAGCGGACCGCGGGATACTTTTCCTGCAGTTCCAGACCGATTTCATTGAGTTTCCGGCTGTTCTTCTGCCGGGAGATGGTCATTACCGTAGTGAAGTAATCGAACCCGTTCGCTTCAGCATAGGCATACGCTTCATCCATGCGCAGCCGGTAGCACAGGAAGCACCGTGTCCAGCCTTCGGGATCCTCCGCATAAGGTGCGAGCTTCTCATTGTAGGCGTCGTTGTCATACGGAGTGGTGATGATGGGAATGCTGTTCATGCCCGAGAGCTCCAGGAGCTGCTTCAGGGTATCCAGACGCTTGCTGTATTCGCTCTGCGGCCAGATGTTGGAGTTGTTGTACATGATCGTGACATCGAAGTGCTCCTGCAGGAATTCCAGCGGCCAGGCAGCGCACGGTCCGCAGCAGACATGCAGCAGAAGCCGCGGTCTGCGGTCCGTGTACTTCTCCTGGATCTTCTTCAGTTCTTTCTGTGATTCCAGCCAGTAGTTGGTCTTGTTGGATGCGTGGAAGCTTTCAAGGTACTTCCGGTAGGCTTCTTCGTCAATCATCGGCGATGAACATGCAGTCTCCGAAGGAGAAGAAGCGGTACCTTTCCTCTACCGCATGCCGGTAGGCCCGGAAGATGAGATCGGTTCCGGCATAGGAAGCGATCATCATAAGCAGTGTGGACTTCGGCAGGTGGAAGTTTGTCAGCATACAGTCGATCGTATGCCATTCATAGCCAGGGTAGATGAACAGGGTGGTCTCTCCGGAACAGGCCTCAAAGCGGCCGAACCGGTTCCATACAGACTCCAGTGTGCGGACGGACGTTGTACCGACCGCAATGATCCTGCGCCCTTCCTGCTTGGCCAGGTTCAGCTCTCTGGCTGTTTCTGCCGGCATTTCGTAGACTTCTGAATGCATGACATGTTCTTCGATGTTTTCTGTATCCATAGGGCGGAAAGTGCCGAGGCCGACATGCAGGGTAACATCCAGTACGCGTACGCCTTTCTCCTCCAGTGCCTGGAAGATCTCCGGGGTGAAGTGCAGTCCGGCTGTAGGAGCAGCCGCACTGCCTTCCACTTCGGCATAGACGGTCTGGTAGCGTTCAGGATCGTTGAGCTTCTCCTTGATGTAGGGCGGCAGAGGGACCGTGCCCAGCTCCGCAAGGATCTCGGTGAAGATCCCGTCATAGATCATCCGCATCCTGCGGATCCCCTTGTCGCCGATGCCGACGCACTCTGCACGAAGCTCACCATCATGGAAGGAAATCACCGTGCCTTCCTTGATGACCCGGGCATTGCCTGCCAGGCACTCCCAGACATCGCCGTCCTCTCTCTTCAGCAGAAGCAGTTCAACGTGCGCGCCGGTGCCTTCCTTCGTTCCGAAGAGGCGTGCCGGGATGACGCGGGTGTTGTTGCGTACGAGGACATCTCCCTCGTGCAGCAGATCAACGATATTGTAGAAATGCCGGTCTTCCGTAGTGCCGCTGCAGCGGTGCACTACCATCATCCGGCTGCTCTTGCGGTCGGAGAGGGGTGTCTGGGCAATCAGTTCCTTGGGAAGATCGTAATCGAAATCACTTGTTTTCATGTACGGGCCTTTCTAGAAGTAGGTTTTGCAGGACACGACGCGCCCGAGTATCTGCACAGGCATGCTGCGGACTTCGTCGGCGGTGAAGTAGCGGTTCTCCACTTCCGGATTCGCCGCTTCGAGGATCATCATGTTTTTCTTGTATACCACGCGCTTGACCGTCACTTCGTCGCCGACAAGGACGACACCGATCTTTCCGCTGTCAATGGTTTCGGACTGCTGCACCAGCACCAGCGATCCATCAAGGATGCCGGCACCGTTCATGGAATCACCTTCCACGCGCAGATAGAAGTCGCCGGTTTTCTTCTCGGCGAGGGAGACTTCCTCCTCCCCGAGCCAGTTCTCCTCCGCCGCAAGATTATAGCCTGCCTTGACATAGCCCAGCACCGGCAGCTTCATAGTGATGTCCATTCCCTTGAGCATAGGCTCGATGTTGTAGCCGAGCAGTTCATTGAGACGGGCCAGCGTTTCTCCGCTGACGTGCTTTACTCTGCCGCTGCTCCAGCGGGAAGCCGTGGATCTTGTCACACCGACACGGCGGGCAATCTCGCTGTCGCTCATGCCGGTCTTGTTCTTGTAGTCACGGATCATTTCTTTCAGTTCCATAGTGTCCACCTCACAGGAATCATAGCATTCATGCGACTGTTTGGCAAATTATTGCCGTAAACGTTGCACTTATACTTGAAATATGCAACATTCCGGACTACGATGAAACTGCAGGGACCGTGGTATATGGAACTCTACAAGCACTATGTCGATGTCATTGTGATGCAGAAAAAGAACGGGAAGGTCATTCCGCTGTATTTGTGCTGGGACGATGGACAGAAATACAAGATCGACCGGATTCTCTGCTCCGAGCGCCGGGTATCACAGACCGGAGGATGCGGGATCCACTATGAATGTGTTATCCGCGGGGTGATCCGGAATCTGTATCTGGAGAAGAACAAGTGGTTTGTAGAGAGCCATCATCCATAGGCAGGGCAGCGGACTGTTCCATGGCTGCCCAGTGATCGGTGCATTCCCCGCGTCCTTTGTTCATGATGAACAGGATCACTGCGCACAGCAGGAGCACAGCACAGGCGCCGACGCTTCCTTCCACACCGAAGCTTACGTTGTAGAACAGACCGCTGCGGGCGGAAGCCGCTTCCAGATGGAACATGGAGTACGCAGAAACCATGCCGCTGTTGGGCAGTCCGAAGATCAGGTTCTGGGTATAGTTCCATGCTGTGTGGAAAGTGATGGCTGCCCACAGACTGTCATAGTAGTAGACCAGCAGGGAGAAGACAATGCCGACGAGGAAGATCTGGATACCGGCAATGACCGTGAATCCCGGATTGAATACATGCAGTGAGGTGAAAACCAGCGCATTGCCGATGATGGCAACGAGCGGGCTGCGGTATCTTCTGCGCAGCTTCTGGTAGAGGTACAGACGGTCTGTGAGCTCTTCCGCACCGGACTGGATGAAGACCGCGATGAGGAAAGCCAGCAGGACCAGCGGCCGGAATCCGTACCAGGAGAGCTTGATGTCTCCCATGAGAACGGACATCAGGACGCAGAAAGCATTGGTGCCGAAGCCCAGCAGCAGACCGATCAGCAGGCCTTTCCCGGTATTTCCTGTCCGGTTGGGGCCGAACGCCCCGAGCATGGGCCGGTTGGCCGGGAAAGCCAGCATATACACCACGATGACAAACCAGATGCCGATGAAGGACAGATAATCGTTGAGGAAGGATGTCAGGGCAGTGTTGTGGGTGATGCTGTCAAGAAAGGCGTATACGCCCGGAAGCTTTAACAGAAGCGCACTCAGTATACTGCCCAGGATCAAGACAACGATGGATAGCAGCGCAGCGAACGGAAAGAAATCGCTTATTCTGCCGGATGAACGCAACCAGGATTTCATAGGAACAACCTCCGTAAAAAAGGACTGCACAAGCAGTCCTTTAATGGCGCAGAAACAGGGATTTGAACCCTGGCACCCTGTTACAGGTCTACAAGCTTTCCAAGCCTGCCCCTTCAACCACTTGGGTATTTCTGCATTTAGCATAAACATAATAGCATATCCCGGGAAAAGCGCAAGAGTGAATTTGAACAGTTGAACCGTCTTCAGAAAAACCGCATTCCGTTGTAAAATG
>JAEEYJ010000142.1 GCA_016291725.1 Solobacterium sp. | reverse complement strand
CTGTTCACCGTATTCGGTGCAGCTTCCGGAAGCAGTTCGATCACGATCCTGTTTCCGGACGACATATGAATGGTTGCTTTCGGGTTCATTGCGCTGGCTCCTCTCACAGTTTCACTATACGTTTACTCCGGCTTCTGTTCAAGCACAGGGAAAAGGAAAACCGCCCCCTGCAATACAGCGAGCGGCATTCATTACACAACAAACTGATAGACAGTGAATACTGTATAGATGCACAGCAGCAGGATTCCCTGCCAGCGGTAGAGCTTTTCGTTCTTCAGTGCCGGAACGCACAGGATCGCCATGACTGCCAGCATCAGCGGGATATCCACCAGCAGAGAGGAATTGATGCCCATCAGGGTCTTCTCCGCCGGAACCTTGAACGGTGAGATGGTAATGGCCATACCACTGACCAGAATGATGTTGAACAGGTTGGCACCGATAACGTTGCCCAGCGACAGTGCACTGTGTCCCTTCAGCAGAGAGGTGACTGCGGTCACCAGCTCAGGCAGTGAAGTGCCCAGAGCGACCATGGTCAGTCCGATGACGGAATCCGGTACACCCAGGGCTGCCGCGATGATGGTGCCGTTGTTTACGAGAAGGTTGGCACCCCAGGCGATCGCCGCAGCGCCGATGACCAGCAGAGCGATATCTTTGCCCATGGAGGATTCCTTCTGCTCCTCTTCTTCCGCTGACGGAGCCATATCGCCGCTCTGCATCGCTTTCACAGACAGGAACATGTAGACCACGAACATCACCAGGAATACCAGTCCCTGCCATCTGCGGAATTCACCCTGCGTATAGGCGATCAAAGAATAGAAGACGGCCGCCAGGAAGAACGCCGCTGCAGGCAGCTGCAGGGACTTCCGGCTGACCTCTCCCGGCCGCACTGCAATCGTCAGCGCAGCGATCAAGGAAGTGTTGCAGATGATGGATCCGATTGCATTGCCGTAGGATATCCCGGCATTGTGCTGCAGTGCAGCCTGGGATGATACCATCACCTCCGGCAGTGTTGTGCCGATGGAAACGACCGTAGCTCCGATCAGAAGCTCCGGCAGATGAAAACGGTGGGCGATGCCGACAGATCCGTCCACGAACCAGTCTCCACCCTTGATCAGCAGTGCGAAGCCCAGCAGGAACAATAATACAGCTTTCAACATATCTCTTCTCCTGTAAAAAAACACAGTCTGTCCGACTGTGCCTGTCTCATCCATACACAGCCAGAACCATGCATGAGTCTCACCATTTCAAGACAGACCGGGCTTTCACCGTGATGACGATCTGCCTGCGCAGGATACGCAGGTTACTCCCTCAACAAGGCAGATCATACCACACTTTTACTCAATATACACCGTTTTTTGCCGCACAGCCGGAAAAGACAGCAGTACGGTGCCCATCCTGCTCATTCTAGCCCGTACACACTTCAAAGCCGGCCTTTTCCAGGATGCTTTTCGCATTCTGGGCAAATGCATTGTTGGCTCCGTAGCTGACGTTCCAGATTCCCGCACCGCCCCCGGTTCCTACGACAGCAGCTGTCTGTTCATTGCCGCGGTTGATGCACTGTATGGTCAGTGCTGCATAGCTGCCGATCCTGAAGAAGTATTTCTCGAAGACCAGCAGCAGGATCTCTGTATCTTCTTCCTTCGAAAGATTCTGGAAGATCAGATCAGCATCGGAACCGATCATTCCGGCTGTAACCGTCTGCGATAATGTTATCAGGCTTTCGGAAGATATTCTTTTCAGCATTATGCTTGTACCGCTCATGGAACAGACCTCCGTTCTATACTGCTGTATGAATTATACTCTATCCGGAAATCCCTGTCCCGGCAGTACAGCAATAATGCTATTATTTCTTCAGAGCCTGATGGCAGGCGGGTCTTCTGCACTGTCAGTCCGGAGAAGCATGTACAGGTAAAAGATATGAAAAAAAGCTTTAGAAAAAGTGAAGTCGAGGAAATGCTGTCGTTTATACGCAGCAATGTCCAGAAGCACAAGCTGAAGAACAATGAAGAAAACAGAGCGCTCCTTATGTCTGAGGAGACGCTTGTCACCATGCTTGAACACACCACCGGAGATGAAGTCACCATCGGTGTAAGCTATTTCGGCGGCAACCTGAAGATCCGTATGACGGCCAAGGGTGAGGTCTTTGATCCGGTGGCGGATACGAATGATGACCAGATGCACGCTGCTTTGATGAAGTCCTTTGCGTCGGATATCCATATCAAAAGTTCAAAAGGCACGAATACCATTACCATCACTGCCTTCAAATCCCGTTATTTACTGCTCTACAAACTGGTCTTCGCGGCGCTCCTGAGCATTGCCCTGTCCATGGCACTCAGAACCGCTTCGACTCCGCAGGTCTGCCAGTGGGTATCCACACAGGTCATGACCACAGGCAAGACACTGTTCATGAACTGCCTCAATATGCTGATTCCGCCGCTGGTGTTCTTCTCCATAGCCAGTGCCATCGTTGGGTTCGGGGATACATCCCAGCTCGGCCGGATCGGCGGCAAGACCATGAGCCTCTATGCGTTCACTACCATGTGCGCGACGGCGATCGGCTTCGTACTGGTTGAGCTGATCAAACCGTACAAATACGGAAACCTGAATCTGCAGGCGGCCGACCTCGGGCAGGCAGGCGTGAAGATGTCCTTTACCGATTCGCTCATGAATGTCATCCCGGACAATATCGTGGCATCATTCCTCAATGCGGACACGGTGCAGATCATCTTCCTGGCGGTCATCATCGGTCTGGGTACGGCGGCTGTCGGAACCAAAGGAAAGGCATTCCAGGACTTCATCAATGCCGGGAACGAGGTCTTCCTCCGGATTACGAATACCCTGGTAGGCTTTATGCCCCTGCTGATTTTCTGCATCATCGGTGAAGTGCTTCTCGGCGGTTCCGGAGGAAACGGTATGGGGCTTCCGATCATCATCGGCATCGGTGTATATGTGCTGGCAATCGTGCTCATGATCATCTTCTATCACTTGCTGCTGCTCGTTCTTGGAAAGCTCCGGCCTCTTGTCTTCACCAGAAAATACCTGCCCTACATGCTTCAGGTCATCGGAATCGGCTCTTCCAGCGCTGCGATTCCCCTCAACATGAAAGTGTGTGAAAGCCTCGGCATCGATAAGAAAGTCTACTCTCTTTCGATCCCTCTCGGTGCCACGGTCAATATGGACGGCACTACGGTCTATATGTCTGTATTCGGACTGCTGCTTGCCCGGCTTTACGGCCTGCCGATCAATCTGTCCGTCTACTTCACTCTAACGTTCGCAATCCTTCTTCTGTCCGCTGGCGCTCCGCCGGTCATGGGTTCCTCCATCATCTGCCTGACTGCATTGCTGAGAACAATCGGCCTTCCGGTGGAAGAAGCTGTCTCGATGGTTCTCGGAGTAGAAGTCATTGCCGGTCTGCTCCGGACCGCGAACAATGCCGTATGCGACATGGTCGGTTCCTTGATCGTAGCCAATCAGGAGGGATTGCTGGACAAGGACAAATACTACTCAACGGGAGACCGTGCCTGAAATACGCTTCCTGCTGAACCTTCCGGTTCGCCGAGGCATCTGCCGTTCTGCCGTTAAAAATCCGGGGTCCTCATGAACCCGGCATACCGCTGCCGATCAACCAAGCAAACCGTACTGTCTGTACTTTTCCATTATCATCCTGTACTGCATCCGGTTTCCCAGGTACTGTTGGCAGGCAGCGGTTTTTTCTTTTCCCGCCTGTCCATCCCTTTTCTCCTGTACAATTCCCGGTTTGCTTATATCTCTATCATGGTTTCTCCGGTTCCGGAGGAATGTGTACTGCCGGCAGAATACAAAAGGAGGCTCACCGCCTCCGTTCTTTATTTCAGTACCTTCAGTGCAGCACGTGCACTGTCATAGTCGGAATCCTTGGATACCGTATAGCCTGTGTGCGAGTACAGGGTGAAGATCTTTGCGCCTTCCTCTGTACCGATGATGTCGATGAGTGTCTGCTGCAGAGCTTCGATGAACTCCTCATTGTAGATGGCCGGATTGTTTCTGGTGACCGCCACCGCATCATTGTAGATCCCATCGGATACCCCGATGACATTCAGCTCATTCCAGATGGAATCTCCGTCCGTACGGCCCATTCCGTAGCGTCCGCTGCTGTCCTGCCGGTCTGCAGGCAGATTCCAGGCTTCCTCGTAATCATCACGCCCGTCCGCATAGCTGAAGATGATATCCACTTCACCGCGGGCAGCTGCCCGGAACGCATCCTGATAGCTGTCCAGCGTAATGACGTTTTCCGGAGCCAGGTCTGTCAGTTTCTTTCCGTAGTTGTTCATCAGCCACAGGGTCGGATAGATATAGCCTGCTGAACTGACCGGGTTCAGTACACCCCATCTTGCCCGGGACAGCTCATCCCAGGACAGGGCCTTCTTCCGGTTTACGGTTTCTGCCAGGCTTCTGCCGTACTCTGTCGGCGCTGCCAGGATGAGGGAGCGGTAGTACGCTACCGGCGGACCATTCTTGATGGTGCGGTTCTCATAGCCGTTCCAGGTCCAGGGATCCGTTGAATCGTTGGACAGTCCGCTTCTTGTAGCAGTCAGTATGACTTCTGTACGGTCGGAGCAGGCTGCGTAGGTCGCTCCGGGAATCCACGCTACATCCACAGTGCCTTCGGACAGTGCTTCTCCGGCTTCTTCATAGGAGCCGCTGACCGTGATCTCTACACTGTCGATGGTGTACCCTTTTTCAGCCATCCGGTCGATCACCATCTGGCCCAGCCCTGCTGTACCGGCAAGCAGAGCGTCCGGATCGGCGGAAGGAACGAACTGAAAGCGCAGGGTTTCGATATGCCTGCTGTTGTCTTCGGGATCCTCTCCGCTGCCGGAACATCCGGCCAGCAGAGACAGCGCAGCCATGCTCAGAATCAGTTTCCTAAGATTCATCTCTTTCCTCCTGGATCGGGTACATTATGAATTATATCGGAAGTCCCCCTGTTTAATCAAACAGCAGTTCCCTGTGTTCAGTCCGTGCATTCACTCCATTCATCCGATACGGGATTGTAGATGAATACGTGATGATAATCATCCGATACGGCGTATGTCCTCTCCCGTGTAAATACGCCGTCATGGCTGGTGCCGTAATGAATCTCCCAGCAGGGACGGTACTGCAGTTCCACCGTATCATGCGGACCTTCCTCCATGGTCAGTCCGCGGCTGATCAGCCCTTCCAGATCATCCACAGACCCGCACAGCACCTTCTTGATCCTGTCATTGTCCTCTATCGTCCAGAGATAATCCACGGAACCGAAGTTCATCGCGGTTTCGTTATGCGCAGCGTCCCAGCATCCTGGCTGATTGAGATGGTAGAGATACAGATCCATCACCCGGTTATCCTCTGTGACACGGACCACCGCTTCCGGTATACTGGTGGGACTGCCTGTCTTTATGATGAACGGACTGCCGTTCTCCTGGCTGTACAGGACTTCACCTGCTTCACCGTCCTCCAGCCGGTGGACCGCGGCAGATGCACGGTCCGAACGGGGAACGATCAGATACGTACCGGTTCCGCCCGCATCAATGACCGGCAGATCCTTTGCCCAGGAACAGATTCCTGTCCACTCTTCGGACATACCGTCTTCCCCGGTCCAGGCATAGCCGGCAATCAGATCCTGGTACAGGAGATCCGTCCGGATCCTTTCCTTCGCCAGCACGGTACAATTGCCTTCCCGAAGGTACCATTCCTCCCGCTGAGCATCATATTCATACAGTTCTGCACCGTCCTGGCTCATCGCAAAACAGCGCACCGGACGGAAAGCCCCGTTCTCATTCACCCCGGTCTCCGTACTGTAGTACACAGTGCCGTCATCACCGGTATACTGCGTACCGTCTTCCGCCGTCAGTTCCATGCGCTGCAGATAGCGGTAGATGTACGGTACATTCCAGCATACTTCTTCCAGTACATAGCTGCAGGGATCGGCCATTGTACTGAGATCGATGGAGGATGCCGCGGGTTCCGGCATCTCTTCCTGGCCCGCTTCCTCTGCACCGCCGCATCCCAGCAGTACTGCCAGCAGAATCCATCCTGCTTTCTTCATACGGTTCCTCCTGAGCGTATATTGATCTTCTATGAAAAACGCTCCTGTTATTCCTCATTATACTATTGATGGTCCATGATCGGGTCTTGTTGAAGAAAGGCACTCATTATAAAATCAATAGTGTAAATATACCGAAAAGGAGGAATAATCTAATGGGTTTGATTCAAGCAGCTTTATCCGCAGCCGGAAGTACAGTACGTGATGCCTGGAAAGAGTATTTCTACTGTGACGCTATTCCCGCGGACACCATCGCCGTGAAGGCACATAAGCGCACCTCGGGGCTTTCCGCGAACTACGGCAATGACAATGTCATTACAGACGGTTCCGTCGTTGCTGTTGCGGACGGCCAGTGCATGGTCATTGTCGAACAGGGCAAGGTCGTGGACATCTGCGCAGAGCCGGGTGAGTACCGCTATGACTCCAGCATCGCTCCGTCCCTTCTGACAGGAACGCTGAAGGAGAGCGTCAAGGCCGTCTTTGAAGAGATCGGCAAGCGTTTCGTCTTCGGCGGACAGCCTTCGGCAGACCAGCGTGTCTACTACTTCAACACGAAGGAAATCCCGGGTGTGAAGTACGGAACACCGAATCCGATCCCCTTCCGGATTTCCAAGCCGGAACTCGGGCTGGAGCTCGAGACAACCGTCAAGTGCTTCGGTGAGTACACCATCCGTGTATGTGACCCGATTCTGTTCTACACGAACGTATCCGGCAATTTCGCTGAGACCTACAAGGTCGCCCAGATCAGCGATACACTGAGAAGCGAGCTCCTCACAGCGCTGCAGCCGGCGTTCGCAAAGATTGCTAAAACAGGCGTTCTGTTCTCCGATCTGCCTGCGCACACCATCGAGCTGGCGGATGCGCTGAATGAGCAGCTCAGCTCCAAGTGGAGGGATCTGCGCGGCATTGAGATCGTCAGCTTCGGCATTTCCAGCATTACAGGCAATGACGCAGACGCTGAGAAGATCAAGGAACTGCAGCTGGCTGCCACCTACATGAACAAGGACTTTGCGGACGCGCAGGACAGAGCTGCCCGCAACAAGGCACGTGTTGACGCGGCCAACAATCCCGGCGGCGCAGCCATCGGCTTCATGAATGTGAACATGGCGGAAGCAGCGACAGCAGGCGTGGCTGCAGCTGCGAAGGAACCGGAAATCACAGCACCGGATACCCTCGGTGAAACGGTTGCCTGGATCTGCCCGCAGTGCGGCAAGGCCAATACTGAGAACTTCTGCTCCAACTGCGGTACAAAGAAGCCGGAAGCGGCCGGATGGTACTGCCCGCAGTGCGGCAAGCTGAACGACGGCAATTTCTGCACAAAGTGCGGCACAAAGAAGCCTGAATAATCCGGTCGTCTATGGCAGATCAGGTTAACGAGTATAAGTGCTCGAACTGCGGGGGACCGCTTCGGTTTGATCCCGCAAGCCAGATGCTTGTATGTGATAACTGCGGGTCTGTGTTTCAGCCGGATGAAATAGAGGCACAATACCTTGAGCATTCCCTGGAGGCGGCAGCGATTGATACAACATCGCTGTCCCTGAATGACCTGCAGTGGTCTGCGGAAGAAGCAGCCCACATGCGGGCCTATACCTGCCCCAGCTGCGGTGCACAGATCATCTGCGATGAGCATACCGCCGCAACCAGCTGTCCTTACTGCGGGAATCCGACAGTGGTCCCGGCCCAGTTTGCCGGGTCCCTCCGTCCAGACTACATCATCCCTTTCAAGTACACAAAGGAACAGGCAATCAACCAGCTCAGGGAATTCTACAAGGACAAACCGTTCCTGCCCAATGAATTCAAGGACAGGAACCACCTTGAAGAGATCAAGGGCGTCTATGTACCCTTCTGGCTGTTCAGCGGAAGAGCGGACACCGACCTTGCGTTTACCGCAACAAGATCTCATACAACGACGACCAAGGACGAGTACATCACAACCACCGAACACTACCGGATCCTGAGACAGGGCAGTGTAGATTTCGACTATGTTCCCGCGGATGCTTCTACGAAGATGGCGGATGACTTCATGGATGCCATAGAGCCGTTTGATTTCGATGATATGGTTCCCTTCCAGATGAGCTATCTGCCCGGCTATCTTGCGGACAAATATGATGTAGAAGCCCAGGATGATGAAGTGCGTGCGTTCAGCCGCATGAGCAACTCCGCTGTCTCCACGATTAGTTCTACGGTCAGCGGCTACTCCACCGTACTGCCGGAGCGCCAGAATGTACGTGTCCGCCGCAAGGCGACCGACTATGCGTTCCTGCCGGTGTGGATGCTTGCGACCAGGTGGAACGGCAAGCCCTATCTGTTCGCCGTCAACGGGCAGACCGGGAAGATGGTCGGCGATGACCTGCCGGTGGACAACGGGAAGGTGTTCAAGCGCTTCCTGCTGATTACGCTGATTCTGGAAATCATCATCTTCGCTGTCGTGTGGATGGCAGTCAATGGATAAGAGGCAGTCTATGAAGAAGATCACAGCTATGATTGCGGCAGCCTTCGCTGCCCTGATGATCCTGCTGACACCATTGAAGGCTGCAGCGGTCTGGGTGCGTGACGATTACGGTATTCTGAGCAGTGCGGAAGCGGACAAGCTCAATGAGATGGCCGAAAGCATCAGTGCAG
The DNA here is from genome assembly GCA_016291725.1 of Solobacterium sp. Taxonomy (GTDB): domain Bacteria; phylum Bacillota_I; class Bacilli_A; order Erysipelotrichales; family Erysipelotrichaceae; genus Bulleidia. The sequence continues at coordinate 1,637 of JAEEYJ010000142.1, read as the reverse complement.
AGTACGGGGTCGGTACCTACATCCGTGTTGTCAATGGTACGGAAGGCATGGGCATTGAATCCTATGCCGAATACCTGTTCAACAATGAAGGCATGGGTCTTGGAGCTTCGGGTGAAGGTGTACTGCTGACCATTGATATGGCAGACCGTTACTATGATATTGCGGCTCATGGTGACATTGCCAACACGCAGTTCACCGATTACCGCAAGGACCGTATGGCGGAGGATTTCCTGGAAGACCTCTCCCGCGGGTATTACTACAATGCATTCAAAACCTATCTGAGTGATTGTGACTACTATCTGCGCACGGAAGTCATCATCTACAAGCCGGCACCGAAGACCATAAAGGACTTCGCACCGCTGTTTGCCATACCCCCGCTGGCCGGACTGATCACTGTACTGATACAGAAACGCCGCCTCAAGACCAGAGGGATCCGGACAACGGCAAACAACTACATACCGCAGGGCGGTGTGCATCTGTCGAATATGATCGATATGTACCTGTACCGTGAAGTGCACCGGACACCCATTCCCAAAGTGGAGCATAGTTCCGAAAGGCACGAGACGGGGCATACAACCATCAATTCCGGTGGATTCTCCCACCATAGCGGGCGGTTCTGAGAATCGCTTCAGAAACCAGTACGGGAAACCGGTCGGACAGTGATCCGGCCGGTTTTTGTATATATCCATACGGGGTCCGGAAAGCCTGTACCGGTCTTCTGAAGAAAAAAGGTTCCTGCGCAGGGAACCTTTTCACATGTACATACAGATGATCAGCCGATGAACTTCCGTATGATCGATACGACCAGAATGATGATTGACAGAGCGACCCCGGCTGCCCCGCCCCAGATTGCCCCGAGTGCCCGCAGCCCGTCGAATCCATGCGTATGATCCGCGTAGTAGCTGCCGATAAGCACACTGAGTACGCAGACACCCAGCATGAGCAGACTGATGGCAATCCGGTTCGAACCGGGTGTGAAATACTTTACGAAGAGCCAGATCATCGGCAGCAGCGGGCTGAACAAAACCCAGATCAGAATTGCAATGATCATGCCGGACACCCTCCTGGATCAGTTGAATGAAAAGTCTTCGTCGATTCCGAGGAATTCCAGAACAGCCTTGTAATCTCTGGTAAACGTTCCATCCGGCATTTTGATGAGCGGAAACCCGATACTGCCGGAACCGTGCAGCCCTTCAAAGCAGGCTTCCGTATCCCGCAGCAGAATGAATTCCTTCAGCAGATTGATCGAACCTGTCACATTGATGAACACCGGCATATAGTGGTGTTCCGTGAGGATCGAGAGAAACCGGAGTGTACCCGGGCAGACGTTGCTGCCGTAAACCGTGATCTTTTCCATAGTCTTCTCCTTTTCCTGTATTATAGCATTCCCGCCCGTTCTGTTCCTGATAGTGGTATGATAAGAAAAACAGCAGAGAACAATCATTCAACGGAGGAACACATCATGTCTGAATTTGACGCACTCAAAGCGAAGATACCCGGTGAGGATACGGGCATTGAAGTCAAGCATTCGATCTGCGCCATCTGTTCACCCGCACCGCACTGCGGCCTGACCTGTCTGGTCAAGGACGGAAAAGTAATCAAGGTAGAAGGCTGGAAGGAACACCCGGATTCCAATG
>JAEEYJ010000141.1 GCA_016291725.1 Solobacterium sp. | reverse complement strand
GACCTTGGTCAGCGGATACAGCCGTGTTCCGCTTCCTCCTGCAAGAATGATACCTTTCATAGACACCTCCCGGAAACCAATACAATCATAACATAACAAGCAAAGGAAAACCCTGTCTTGTACAAACAGGGTTCTTTGCTGAATCAGCCTTGTTCGCCTTCTGCAGGCGTGGGCTCCGGATCCGGGGACGGACTCGGCTCGGGTGTTGTACAGCCTTCCGTTTGCGGACCGTAGTTTTCTGTGAAGGACTGGCCGCACCTTGTGCACTGGTACGTTGCATAGCCGCCGCTGTCACAGGTCGGATTGACACTATCCACGACCTGCCAGTCATGTCCGAGCGCCGGAATGGTCTCTGTATAGGAATCACCGCAGGAGCACGTCCAGGTCATGACGCCTGTGCCTTCACAGGATGCCGGCGTTGTTTCTGCACCGGAGTAGCTGTGCGTATGCACAGGTTCCGGGGAATCCGTAGGCTCCGGTGAAGAGCCGGGTCCTGTGCCGATCGCAATCGTGACGGTACTTCCCTTCTTGATCTCCTTGCCGCTGTCTACGCTCTGGGCAACAACCTTGCCGGCGTATTCCGCTTCACTCTCCTGGCTGATCACAGCCACTCTCAGCCCGTTGGACTTCAGCCAGTCTTCTGCTTCCTTCTGGCTTCTGCCCATCAGATTGATCATCACTACGGTTTCTTCCGTTCCCTGTACTTCCTGCGTCTCCTGCGGAATTGCTGTGCATCCCTGGTACGCATCGCCTTCATAGCCGCCTTCGCAGACACAGTTGCCGTTGTCGTCTGCGTATGCATGTTCACCGCAGGTGACTTCCTTCATCCAGGAAGGCTCCTCATAGCCGATCTGCGGTTCATTGTAGAACTCATACGAAATGGTCGGCACAATGAATTCCCAGTTGACGGACCAGCTCATGCGGGAACTGTCCTTGGTAATGGGCGTATCCATGTTGATATTGCGTTCAATCGCGTTTCTCGTTGCGGCGATGGACCCGTTCCACAGTCTGTAGATGTACAGTACCAGTCTCAGTCCATCATCCGGCAGGCCGCTGCTGTAGCCCGTAACACGGGATGTCTGGATCTCGAAGACGTCTTCGACATGGTCCGTGACCCGGTATCGGTTGGCCTTGCGCATTGCGTAGGAAACGAACTCCGTCATCTGCGATACCGACAGGTTCGTCTGGATGTTGTTGCCGGCAGCCTGCATAATATTGAGGAATGTGTTCACATCCCTTGTACGCAGGATCTCACGCACGATTGCTTTGATGACTTCCTGCTGGTGGCTCTGTCTGGCAAAGTCACCGGTCGAGAAGAGATAGCGCTCACGGGCGAATGCCAGTGCCTGTTCACCGTTCAGGGTGACGTTGTCACCGGCCGGCACATAGACCGTATAGTGGCCTCGCTGGCTGGACGCATTCTGTCCGACAAAGGAAACCGGTGAATTGACCGTAATGCCGCCTACAGCATCTACGATGTCAACGACACCCTGGAAATTGGTATCAATGTAGTAGTCGATCTTCACGCCCATCAGCTTCTCGATCGTCCTGATCAGATAGTCGATGCTGACAGCTCTTGCGGAATTCAGCTTGGAGTATCCGCCGCCTGCCATCTGTACATAGGAGTCACGTGCCAGGGAGGACATTGTAACCTTCATGGATATCGGGTTCACCGAGCAGAGAATCATTGTATCCGACAGACCGTCCGCGGTACCGATCAACAGTACCGTGAAAGGTTCCTTGGTAATATCCTTGTCTGCACCGCCGGTATTGACAACGGTTACCTTTTCCTCAAAGTCCATAACAGACTTGGTATGCTCCAGCAGAGAAGAGATGCCCGCTTCATTCTGGAACAGGCTCATATAGTTCGTGGGCAGGATCGCACAGTCGATGCTGCCGTTGAACAGAGCAATCAGCAGTGTGGAATAATCCTGGTATTCCTCCAGGCTGACATTCAGGCTCAGGGCATTGAGCTGGTTCTTTCCCAGATCACCGGTATTCGTGCTCTGCGCATAGCCTACGGTCTTTCCTTCCAGCCCGTTGACGTCCTGGATGCTGAAAGCGTCCTCACTGTCGTAGATGACAAAGCTCGTGGATACGGATTCCTCTACGGTTGTATTGGTAATGCTGGAGATGGACTGGTTGACCTTTATAACGGTAAACGTACCGAAGGCACCGACCGCCAGGCACAGTACACTCAGTATCACGCCAAGGAAATAGCTCTTTCCTTTATGGGTCCGGACAGCCGAGAGAACGATGACGTCAATGATCAGCTGAATGACCAGAACCAGTACATTGAGAAAAATGAACGCCGCCTTGCCCAAAGTCGCAAACTTGGAAATATTGAACATGGTAAACAGAACCAGAAGGTTCCCGAGTACCGTAACTACTGTCAGAATGATATTCAGCTTGGAATAGTCGCGGTGTGCAGCATGTGCTTTGCCTGTCATATACGCATATCCTCCTATTCCGTACCGGAAGAGCCGCCATGGGTGCTCTCCCATTCCTCAACACTGACGAGATCATAGAACTCCGCAATCTCCCAGCGTCCGTTGTGGTTCACCACGTAGAATCTTGCTCTGGTGGGGAATTTGTCCGGTTCCGCTGCGCCTTCCTTGTAGGTCCAGCCCACATTGACTTCATAGCTCTTCAGCGTTGTCTCGATTTTGTTTCCTTCACTGTCGTATTCCACAATCGTGAAATCCGGAGCCTGGAAGGTTTCCTTTTCATTGGTGATCGTATCGACTTCGATCAGTTTCTTCCTGCCGTACTGGTGCAGATAGAGATCAAAGTCTTCATAGAAGTTGTACCGGGACCACTGCTCGAACGTAGACATCTTCGGTCCGTAGATATACTCCAGACCGCCGACATCGTAGTTGCCGTCCTTGTTGGTCCAGGTGAAGAAATCGGAGACAAAGCAGCGTACGACAGCGTCGCATACTGCAATCTCATCCTGGGTATCCAGGGCATCCGTCAGTCCTTCAAAGTACTCCTTCTGTACATCCGTCGGGTTGTTGCCAATGGTGTACTGATCATTGCGGAGAGCGTTGGAAGTATCGATTTCAAGCGTTTCTTCCGTACTTGCGGAAGGCGTCCGGGCAATCTTCATAATGTTGAGGACATAGGCAGCAATGACTGCTATGCACAGCAGAAGCAGCACAACCGTCAGGAGACCGTTGGTATGCCGGCGCTGTGTATGTACATCGGTACTCTTCTGTGTATTTCTTTTCGCCATCTGCATCCTCCTTCTATTCGTAGTAGTTCTTGACAATGTAATGCGGCCTCTTGCGGACCTCCGCATAGGTCTTCAGCAGATACTCCGCGATGATTCCCAGTGCCAGCATCAGCAGGCTGCCCGTAAACAGCACGCACGAGAGAATCAGCACTGTGCCGGAAACAGCATGCCCGCTCAGTGCCCGTACCAGCAGGACGATCATCTCGATGAGCATCAGGAAGCTCATGACACCGCCGGTGCGGCCGATGATGTGCATCGGAGCTTCAGTATACTCTATGAAACCGTCCAGCGCATAGCGCACCAGTTTGAAGAAGGACCACTTCGTCTCGCCGGCTACACGCTCTACGTTCTCGTACTCCAGATATTCCACCTGGTATCCCACCCAGGCGAACATCCCTTTGGAGAATCGGTTGTATTCCTCCATGGACAGTACAGAATCCACGACATAGCGCTTCATGACCCGGAAGTCACGGGCACCGTCCACAATCTCCACTTCCGTAAAGTGATTGATCAGGTGGTAGAACTGCCTGGCAAACCAGGAACGGATCTTCGGCTCCCCTGCCCGGGTAACCCGTCGGGTACCTACCACATCATCTCCGTTTTCCCGGATCATCTTCAACATCACAGGCAGATTGGCAGGCGGATCCTGCAGATCACTGTCCATTACGGTCACATAGTCGCCCTTGGCCATCCGCAGTCCCGCCAGCATTGCGCTCTCCTTGCCGAAATTGCGGCTGAAGTCTATGCACCTGACTTCTCCGGGATGGGCATCCCGCAGCGCGAGGATCTTCTCCAGTGTTCTGTCCGTAGAACCGTCATTGACGAAAATGATCTCACGGTCGACATCCATGGTATCCAGCACTTTCACCAGTTCCGGATAGAACAGTTCCACCGCTTGTTCTTCGTTATAGCACGGTACTACGATCGAAAGAAGTTCCATCTTCTGCCCTCCAAGCATTCATATATTATACAGTACCCATCCCTGAATCACAAACAGGCACTACAGATTCTCTTTCTTAAAAGTACGGAACACCCAGGCAAAGAACATCAGGTTCCACCCGCACACCAACCGGAAATACTTGTTCTTCAGACCGGGCATCGTGCGGAGATAGGCATTCCTCCGCCATCCGGGAAACTCTTCATTCAGCAGGTTCCAGCCCATCATGATGGTCTGCCTGCGGTCCTCGGGATCTTCGATGCGCGCACTGCGCAGGAAGGAATTGCCCAGGAAGAACCGGACATGAATGTATTCCAGCGCTTCCTTGTACTGGTCATAGATTCCGTGTTCCTTGTAGTAGCGCACGATGATCCGGAAGACATCGATCATGTTCTTGACCTGATCGTTGTTGTTGTGGGTTATGGACCCCTCCTTCTGCACATAATGTACAAACGCACGGTCCACGAAGCCTACTCTGTCCGTATGTGCGCACAGGCAGTACAGCCAGCAGGCATCCTCATAGCGGTCTCCATACGGAAAATCAATGTCCAGACCATGGATGAAATCCGTCAGGTAGAT
>JAEEYJ010000140.1 GCA_016291725.1 Solobacterium sp. | reverse complement strand
GTTCACCTTGCCGTCAATGCCCCAGGCAATTGTCGTAACCAGACCGTTGCCGGAACGCATCGGCTTCTCTCCGGTGTTCATGAGCAGGAAACATCCCGTTCCGTACGTGTTCTTGACACTGCCGGGCGTGAAGCAGTTCTGCCCGAACAGCGCAGCCTGCTGGTCACCCGCAGCTCCGCATACCGGTGCATGGATCCCGAAGACCCGCTCCGGTGCCGTCCAGGCAAAGATTCCGGAAGAATCCTTGACTTCCGGCAGCATCCCCATGGGTATATTCAGAATGGCGCAGAGCTCCTCGTCCCACTTCCGCTCATAGATGTTGTAGAGCAGTGTCCGGGACGCATTGGTGCAGTCCGTCGCATGAACCTTGCCGCCGCTCAGGCACCAGATCAGCCAGCAGTCGATCGTACCGGCGAGCAGTTTCCCCTCTTCGGCCTTCTTCTGCCCGTCTTCAATATGATCCAGGATCCAGCGGATCTTCGTGCCGGCAAAGTAAGGATCGATCATCAGACCGGTCTTCGAAACAAACAGATCGTTGTATCCCTTTGCTTTCAGATCATCGCAGATTCCGGCAGTCTGCCTCGACTGCCATACGACCGCATTGTAGACCGGCCTTCCGGTTTCCCTGTCCCAGACAACCGTGGTTTCCCGCTGGTTGGTGATGCCGATGCCGGCAATCCTGTCCACATCGATTCCTGCATCACGCACACAGCTTTCCATCACCCCCAGCACGGAGAGCCAGATTTCCATCGCATCATGCTCAACCCAGCCGGGATGCGGGAAGATCTGTGTAAACTCCTTCTGTGCGGAAGCGACGACCCGGTTTTCCTTGTCGAACAGCAGTGCCCGGGACGATGTCGTTCCCTGGTCAATTGCCATAATATACTGTTCCATTATGCAAACCCCCTGATATTACACAGTCTGTTCAAAGCACTCATCCAGGAAAGCGAACACGCCCTCCCGGCATTCATCGTCCAACCAGGCAGCCGCATGCCCTGCACCCTGTACAATGTGCAGCTTCCGCTTCCCGGCGCATGCGTAGTAGCAATCATAGGCATTGCCGGAGTGGACCAGACGGTCCTCTGTTCCATGGAGGAAAAGCACAGGCACCTGCGCATTGCGCAGCTGGCGGCGTGTACTGACATCGTACATGGAGAAATGCAGGATCTGCTTGACAAAGAAGTCAATGCCGGGCATCAGGAAGTCCACTTTGAAATTCATGACCGCCTTCAGATTGCTGGCAAGGATTTCCTTGATCTCCACAAAGCCGCAGTCTTCCACAGCGCATTTGACATTCGCCGGCAGACGCTCGCCGACCGTGTTCATCACCGCTGCAGCGCCGAGCGATACACCGTACAGGGCAATCCGGGATTCCGGACGCTCCGTGCAGAGCCAGCCGATCCAGCCGAGCAGATCATAGTGCTCCGGCCAGCCGAATCCGGTCCAGCGCCCTTCCGAGAAGCCGTGGGCGCGCAGATCAGGCACCAGAAGATTGTAGCCCTGTTCATCCGCATCCTTCAGGATCCGGACAATCGCCCTGCCGTCCGCTGCATAGCCGTGCAGCGGAATCAACCATCGGTCACTGTCCGGGTGATGCTCGATCACCATAGCATGCAGCTTCAGGCCATCATAGGAATCTGTATAGACATCCTTGATCTCTGCTTTCTGCAGCCATTCATCATCTGTTTTTCCGGCTGTCCCGTACTTTTCCCGGAACCAGCTCTTCTCTACATCAAAGATCCTCATGAATGTGATTCCGCAGGCTGCACCGTACGCGCTGGTTCCCAGCAATGCAGCCTTCAGGATCTTCTCACCTGCAGTACTCTTGCGCGGCATTCTGTCTCCTCTCTACGCCAGCTCTGCCAGCCGTGCTTCCACGGCTTCGAGCTGCTTGCGGTAGTCTTCCTGCTTCTTCTGCTCCAGCGCGATCTTATCCGCCGGGGCTTTAGCAAGGAACCCCTTGTTGTTCAGGATCCCCTCACTGCGCTGCAGTTCCTTCCTGAGCCGCTCTGCTTCCTTCATCAGCTTCGCGGTCTCTTCTTCCTTGTTCTGCAGTTCATGGGAAGGAATCTGGATGGTTCCGCCGTTGATGGACGCAACGGTCAGATCGCCCTCCGGATCTGCCTGCCATTCCGCTCTGGCCATTCTTTCCAGCATAGCTGCCTGGTCAGTGCTCAGCGGCTTGATGTTGCCGTCGATATCGCGCAGACGGACATGGATCCTTGCGGAAGGCTTCAGACCGGCTGCTGCCTTCAGCTCACGGATCTTCGAAATCGCCGAGATCAAACGCTCTGTATCCGCAATATCGCAGCCGTGGACTGCTTCGATGATATCCGGCCAGCTTTCCAGGTTCAGGCTGTCTTTTTCATGCGGGAGCTTCAGGTAGATTTCTTCCGTTACAAACGGCATGAACGGGAACAGCAGCTTGATGATGTCCGTCAGCGCCAGCAGCAGAACCGACTGCGTTGCTTTCCTGACCTTTTCATCCGCAGAACCCAGATTGGCCTTGGCCAGCTCCACATACCAGCTGCAGAAGTCATCCCAGACAAAGCTGTACAGCTCATTGCCAACCTGGGCGAATTCGTATTTCTCGTTGTTGTCCGTTACATGTTCGATCGTCTGGTTCAAACGGGTCAGGATCCACTTATCGACCTCACTGATATCCGTCAGATCGATATCGGAGTACTTCATACCGTCATCCAGATTCATCAGTACGAAGCGGGATGCGTTCCAGAGCTTGTTGATGAAGTTCCAGGCGGCCTCCACCTTTTCCGGGATGTAGCGCATATCCTGTCCCGGTGTACTGTTGGTGGACAGGAAGAAGCGCAGCGCGTCTACACCGTACTCATCGATGACCTGCATCGGATCAATGCCGTTGCCCAGCGACTTCGACATTTTGCGGCCCTGTGCGTCACGGATCAGACCGTGGATCAGGACATGGTGGAACGGACGGTTGTGGGTAAAGTACCGTGCGTCAAAGGCCATGCGCGCCACCCAGAAGAAGATGATGTCATAGCCGGTGACCATCGTATCGTTGGGATAGTAGCGCTTGTAGTCCTCCGTATCTTCCGGCCAGCCCAGGGTAGCGAACGGCCAGAGTGCACTGGAGAACCAGGTATCCAGAACATCTTCATCCTGGATCCAGTTCTCAGGATCTGCCGGATCCTGTTCACTGACATAGATCTCTCCTGTCTCCTTATGATACCAGGCAGGAATGCGGTGGCCCCACCACAGCTGGCGGGAGATGCACCAGTCCTCGATGTTCTCCAGCCACTGTACGAATGTCTTGTTGAAGCGCTCCGGCCAGAAGACAATCCTCTGCTCAGGATCTTCCTGGTGCGCAAGTACATCTTCCGCCAGCGGCTTCATCCTGACGAACCACTGTTCCGACAGATACGGTTCAACAACGCAGTGGGTACGCTCGGAATGACCGACGGAGTGCACGATGTTCTCGATCCGGACAAGGTTGCCTTCTGCTCTGATGGTCTCCACGAGCCTGTCACGGCAGGCAAACCGGTCCATACCGGCATAGACACCGGCATTCTCGTTCATCGTACCGTTGTCGTTCATGCAGGAGCGCATCGGCAGTCCGTGGCGTTCACCGATGATAAAGTCATTGGGATCATGGGCCGGTGTGCACTTCATGGCTCCGGTGCCGAATTCTCTGTCTACATATTCATCCGCAAGGATCGGAATCTCTTCATGGTTTGCCGGGTTGACAGCGGTCCTGCCGACCAGGTGCCTGTACCGTTCATCTTCCGGATGAACGATGATGCATTCATCCGTGAACATGGTCTCCGGTCTGGTGGTCGCAATGATCAGATCTTCCCCTGTCTCCTTCACACGGTAGTTGAAGTAGAACATCTGGCCGGGGTCATCCTGGTAGTATACTTCCAGGTTGCTCAGTGCGGTACGGGCTTCCGGATCCCAGTTGATGATGCGCTTGCCGCGGTAGATCAGTCCGTCATTGTACAGGGATACAAAGACATGGCGGACTGCTTTGACAAAGCCTTCGTCCATGGTAAAGCGCTCCCGGCTGTAATCCAGGCTGTTGCCCAGCTTCTCCCACTGCTTGTGGATGATGCCGGCATACTCTTCCTTCCATTCGTAGGCTTTCTCCAGGAACTGCTCCCGGGTGAGATCCCGGCGGGAAATGCCCTGTTCCGCCCGCAGGCGGGCGTCAACCTTCGCCTCTGTGGATATACCCGCATGGTCCGTACCCGGAAGGTACAGCATGTCATAGCCCTGCATGCGCTTGTAGCGGGAAATGATGTCCTGGAGTGTATTGTCCCAGGCATGGCCGATGTGCAGCATCCCTGTGACATTCGGCGGCGGAATGACGATTGTATACGGCTTTTTGGTCAGATCTCCTGCCGTAAAATACCCCTTTTCGACCCATTCAGCATATTTGCCTTCCTCCACTGAATGATGATCATACTTCTGTGCCAGATTTTCCTTCATATCCTTGTCTCCTTATGTAAAAAAAGCCCTTCTGACGAAGGACGCGTTGCACGTGGTACCACCTTACTTGCTTCTCGGATGCTTAACGCGCATATACGGACTGCCCTACTGAACGGTTCAGGCAATCAGCTCACGGACGACTTCAGCGCACGGATCTGCCTTCTTTCACCTGACGAAGACTCTCTTCAAGCATCCGGCCGCGCTTACTGCTTCCGCTCTCTGCAATAAAGAAATTATAGACGAGTGCACCTGTTTTTTCAATTGTCTTTGACCTGGGCGTACACCGGTGCCAGGTATTCCCTGGTGATGTATTCCGTCAGCGGCACCGCCGATACCAGCATCACGGCGTACAGTACAAGGATGAAGTACGGAGGCAGCTCTGCCAGCATCATCAGTGCGTTCAGCACCAGACCGAGGACCAGTACACAGAAAAGATAGGTCAGTATAACCGTCAGCAGATAGATTACTCTGCGCCGGAACAGTTTTTCCTCCCTCGGTGAACCTGTCATGAATGTATTCTATCCCGCTGGGGCTGAATCTGCAATATAATGCAGGTATGTGCGGAAGATACAGATTCTGGGACAAGCAGAACCCGGACATTGCAAAGCTGATCGAAGCCGCAAAGGACAGTCTGCCGGAGATGACCTTCAAGGAACTGTCCCTTACGGAAATGTTTCCCGGCTCTCTGGTTCTGGTCAGGACATGGACAGGAAAGGATGGGTTTACGGTATGCCGCTGGGGCTTTCCCATGAAAGGGAAAACCCTCATCAATGCGCGCAGCGAGACATGGGAAGCGACCGCTTTCTACCATGGCTCGTGGCCGTGCATCGTTCCGGCATCCGCCTACTATGAGTGGAACGTTCAGCATGAGAAGTACAGCTTTGCGGGTGCGGGAACCATCTTTATGGCCGGTCTGCTGAAGAAGTTCGGTGAAGAATGGCATATGGTGATCCTCACGGAGGCAGCCCAGGGAAAGAACGCGGACATCCATCACCGCCAGCCTGTCCTGCTCCGTCAGGAAGACTTTCCGGACTGGCTGCAGCACAGGAGACTGCTGCCGGACCGGAGCGAAATGTATATCGTAAAAGAATAAACGTGCAGGAATCCTGCACGTTTTCTGTCAGAACAACCGGTTCTGCCGGGGAATGTTCAGATGCTCGTACGCTTTTTCCGTAACCGTACGTCCGCGGGATGTCCGGTTCACAAAGCCGATCTGGATCAGATATGGTTCGTAGACATCCTCCAGAGTGGTCGGTTCTTCACTGATGGAGTTCGCCAGTGCTTCCAGGCCGACCGGTCCGCCGTGGAACCGTTCAATGATGCCCCGGAGGTAGCGGATATCCACTTCATCCAGACCGAGGGAGTCCACGTGCAGCCTTGTCAGCGCATCCTGGGCGATCTCCACGGTTACCCGGCCGTCATTCAGCACCTGGGCAAAGTCACGGATCCGCTTCAGAAGACGGTTCGCAATCCTGGGCGTGCCGCGGCTTCTTCTGGCGATTTCCGCCACCGCAGCTTCGTCCGTTTCCGTATTCAGGACTCTGGCTGTCCGGCGTACAATGCTGGCAAGCTGTTCATTGGTGTAGTACTCCAGCTTCGATACGATGCCGAAACGGTCACGCAGCGGTGCAGACAGGTCGCCTGCCCTGGTTGTTGCGCCTACCAGGGTAAACGGCGGCAGTTCCAGCCTGACATTGCGTGATCCGGTGTCCTTGCCCACCATGACATCCAGTACAAAGTCCTCCATGGCCGGATACAGGACTTCTTCGATTGCCTTGGGCAGGCGGTGGATCTCATCGATGAACAGGACATCTCCCGGTTCCAGGATGGACAGGATTGCGGCAAGATCGCCGCTCTTTTCAATGCTGGGGCCGGTGATGGTCCGTACATGGGAACCCAGTTCATTTGCGATGATATAGGCCAGCGTCGTTTTGCCCAGTCCCGGAGGACCGTACAGCAGGACATGGTCCAGTGCTTCATTGCGCTGCAGGGCAGCCTTGATGAAAATGCGCAGGTTTTCCTTCAGTGAATCCTGTCCGACATATTCATCCAGTGTCTTCGGACGGATCCGCTCTTCATCATCCGACGGTGTATACTCTGCAGACAGCAGCCGTTCATCAAAAGACATACATTACCCTCCGAGCTTCGCTTTTACCAGCGCCTGAAGTCCGATTTTGAGATACTCTTCCGTGCTCAGCCCAGGCTTCTCACTCATATATTTACCGGCAATCTGCAGTTCCCCCTGCTTGTACCCGAGGTTTTTCAGCGCTTCCAGCGCTTCCTGCACCGGCTGTGCGTAGGTTTCAGCCTTGCTGTCGGTCTGGACCAGCCTTCCCTTCAGGTCAAGAATGATCTGCCCCGCTGTCTTTGCGCCGATGCCGGGCAGACGCTTCAGCATGGCTACATCGCCCTGTTCGACTGCGTTGATCAGTCTGTCAGTGCTGGCAACCGCCAGCATGTTCATGGCTGTTTTCGGTCCGAGTCCTTTGACACTGATCAGTTTGAGGAAAAGATTCTTCTCTTCACTGCTTTCGAATCCGTAGAGTCCGATGTCATTTTCACTGATATGCATGTAGGTGTAGATGCGCACTTCCTCGTTCAGATGAATGCGGTCGGGATGCGGCCAGGCGATATCCCAGCCGATTCCCTGGTTCTCTACAACAATATGGTCAGCATCATACGATACGACCTTTCCCTGTACAAATGCGATCATAGGACCTCCTACTCTGTATAGTTCATGATGAAGGTGCCGACGATGACTTCATCGCCTACACGGCAGCCGGCATCATAAAGCGCTTTGTCTATGCCCATCTTCTTGAGCGTCATACCGAACACGTATACATCTTCATCGTTGTCAAAATCCACCTGTTCCGCAAGACGGTCCACACGGGGGCTCTCGATCTTCCACTTATGGTTGCCCAGCTTGAGCACCTTGAACTCCGGACGCTTCGGTTCATAGCGGTAGACGACAATTTCTTCGCTCTGCTGTTCCTGGCTGGCTTCTTCCTGCTTTGCCTGCTTGATCTGCATCGCTGCAGCGTACAGGACTTCCCGCAGCCCTTCATGGTGCAGTGTACTGGTACGGTAGACCTGCAGGCCGGGATAGGCTTTGGTGAACAGTTCCAGGTAATCCTCGGCCAGCGGTTCATCCATTTTGTTGGCGACCACGATCTGCGGCTTGTCTGCCAGCGAAGCATCGTACTTGACCAGTTCTTCGTTGATGATCCGGTAGGCTTCTACAGGATCCTGGTTCTCACCGCTCATATCCACAACATGAATGAGCACCCGGCAGCGCCGGATGTGCCGAAGGAATTCATGGCCGAGTCCGCGCCCGTCCCCAGCGCCTTCAATCAGGCCGGGCATGTCCGCCAGCACAAAGCTGTTCTCATCGTCCAGTTCGACAACCCCGATGTTCGGCTCCAGTGTTGTGAACGGATAATCAGCGATCGCCGGTCTGGCATTGGTGACCACGGAAAGGAATGTCGACTTGCCGACGGACGGGAAGCCGATCAGACCGGCATCCGCCAGCAGGCGCAGTTCCAGCTGCAGTTCATAGCTCTCGCCGATCTCCCCCGGCTGGGCATATTCCGGTGTGTTGTTGCGGGCGGTAGCGAAGTGCATGTTGCCCAGTCCGCCCTTGCCGCCTTTGGCGATCAGAGCGATCTGGTGAGGCTTGGTCAGGTCTGCCATCAGATCCCCGTTCGCTGCGTTGCGCACCATGGTGCCCAGCGGAACGCGGATCACAGCATCCTCACCGTCCTTGCCGTGCATTTTCTTTGTCATGCCGTTGCCGCCGTTGCCTGCGTTTACCTTCCGGGTATAGCGCAGTTTCATCAGTGTGGTTTCATTGGTATCCACCTGGACCCAGACATTGCCGCCCCTGCCGCCGTCGCCGCCGAAAGGACCGCCGTTGGGATAGTATTTTTCATGGCGCCAGGCAACCGCGCCTTTGCCGCCGTCCCCGGCCTTTACCTTGATCTTTACAACATCGATCATACGCTTCCCCCTTTCCGAAAAAAGCTCCTGATCAACAGGAGCGGTTCTTCCTCAATGATTAAGCCTGCGGATAGACAGAGACCTGTTTCTTGTCCCTGCCGAGACGCTCATACTTCACGATGCCGTCGCATGTCGCAAACAGTGTGTCATCGCCGCCGCGCATTACGTTCTTGCCCGGGAAGATCCTTGTGCCTCTCTGGCGGTAGATAATGGAACCTGCAGAAGCGAACTGTCCGTCCGCCTTCTTGGCACCGAGTCTCCGTCCTGCGGAATCACGGCCGTTCTTTGTCGAGGATACACCCTTCTTGGATGCGAAGAACTGAATGTTCAATGTGTATTTCATAGTGTTACACCTCCGTTATCTCAATAAACTCTGAATATACTTCTTCTACTGTCTTCAGCTGGATTTCACAGGTCTTCAGAACAACCTGTGCTGCCTCGTTCTGCTCTTTGTCACTGATGGTGATTTCATTGTCACCGATGCGGATCTCACATCCGGCATCCATCCGGTCCAGAGCGTTGCAGATGCCGAACATGATGGCACTGACACCTGCACATACGAGATCGGTGCCTTCGTCACCCATCTCCGCATGTCCGCTGACCTTCACCTCAGTGATCCTTCCATCCTTTTTCCGGATGGCCGTACGGATCATTCAGCCCTCGATCTCATCAACGATCAGCTTTGTGTACGGCTGACGATGACCCTGGCGCCTGCGGGTGGAACCCTTCTTCGCCTTGTACTTGAAGATGTGGATCTTCTTTTCCTTGCCCTGCTTTTCCAGCGTGCAGGTAACCTTTGCACCGTCAATGTACGGAGTTCCGACTCTCGTTCCGTTGTCCGAGATCATAACCACTTTGTCAATGACAACCTTGTCACCGGGTTCTCCCTCGAGCTTCTCAACGAAGATCACTTCTCCCTTTTCCACTTTCAGCTGTTTTCCGCCTGTTTCGATAATTGCGTACATCATTACACCTCCTGACATTTATCTTAAGACGCGCCGTTCAGGTGACATTTCTGTACTTGAAACCTTTTCCGAGCGGTTACAGACCTCATCAAGAGGACTGATAACGCGTCTATTCTATCAACAACCTTCGGTTCAGTCAAACAATTTCCGCATAAATATGCGCTTTCCGCCGCTATTCTTTCTCATCCACGACAATCGTGACCTTGTATGCCGGCGATACCGCGCTGACGACCGGCTGATACAGCTCATACGCAGCCAGCCTTGCGAACCGGACCGCTGTGTCATAGCATTCCTGTTCATTGAGCCTTGCCGTGAGCTTGGCGATGGCCGCAGTTTCGAATTCCTTCTGCTCCTCCGGTGTAAGCTTGATCTCACCGAAGGCCAGCCATCCTTTCTTTGTATCACCGATCTGCGTCTTTTCCGGATTGAACGTTACGGCGTGCAGCTCCGGATACGGTACATGGATAATGACCGTAAAGAGATCCTGATCGAAGATGATGGAATCCCGGGTGATCCGTGAGAGATCCACGGTATATGTTCCTGTCCCGTAGATGGTCTCGTTCACCGTCTTGGATGTGATGTCCCAGTTGAACAGTCCTGCCTGGGTAATGATGGAAGTAACGGAGACTTCCTGTTCATCCACAATCAGCAGCTGCTGCATCTGCGATTTCCCCAGTACAGCTTCTTCAAAGTCCGCTGCGGTGAATCCGAGAATGCCGTTGTTGTCCAGCGTCACATCATGGTCCTCCACCGGGGCGATCTCCGGTGTCTTCGGACGGATGCGGTCATAGATGAACCACAGGCCGCACAGGATCAGTGCATAGCCGATCAGGGGGATCAGGGTGCTCAGGAACCGGTTCTTCCGGTTCTCCTTCTTGATGGATTCCTTGACGGCGTTTTCGATCATTTCCTGCAGGTTTTTCTCTTCACTCATTCCCTTGTCCTCCTATAGATACTGCGGTGGTTCGAATGCACATTCCGTGGCTGCACCGCGCACGAATTCCACGAGAATGCACCGTACACTGCCGTTCTGTTTCCGGCAGACGGTCCTGATCCTCTTCAGGGCCAGTCCGCTGTCCTGGGCACAGCGCATGATGTCGTTGAAGCGCTGTGCCCGGTGCACCAGGAAGAAATGCCCCTTCTCTTCCAGAAGCGCGTTCACGGAAAGGAACAGGTCCGTCAGACTGAGTTCCGTTTCGTGTCTTGCCGCTCTGAGCACAGGATCCGTTTTCATCAGGTTCTCTTCCGTTGCGGGAAAGAACGGCGGGTTGCATACAATCACGTCGAACCGGCGTTCCCGGTAGTCCTGTACCCGTCCGGTGACCAGCACTGCGGACAGGCCGTTCAGCGCCAGATTGTGCTCTGCCTGCCGGATGATCCCCTCATACAGATCGATGCCGTACATTGCCTTCGGCTGATGGAGCGATGCGTACAGCAGCAGTGCACCGCTGCCGCAGCCGATGTCCAGCACGGTATCCTTATGCTTGATCTTCAGGAACTCCCCCAGCAGCTGGGCATCACTGGAGAAGTGGTAGTCATGCTCCCTTTGATCGATGATCAGATCCGTACCGGGCAGGTAGTCACTCATGGAAGCCGCCTTCTTCCTGGGGATTCGTCATCTCGAACCAGAACATGGCACCCTGGCCTTCCTTGCTTTCAACCCCGTACTTCGCACCGT
>JAEEYJ010000139.1 GCA_016291725.1 Solobacterium sp. | reverse complement strand
GCTATGGTCCGGCATATCGTAGAGACCATCGGCAGGGATACGGTGTATGTGTCGGGGCTGGCCAAGGGGATTGACAGCGAAGTGCACCGCAGCGCCATCGGCTCCGGTGCGCATACCATCGGAGTCATCGGGAACGGTCTGGA
Source organism: Solobacterium sp. (assembly GCA_016291725.1). GTDB lineage: Bacteria > Bacillota_I > Bacilli_A > Erysipelotrichales > Erysipelotrichaceae > Bulleidia. Next base: position 10,063 of record JAEEYJ010000139.1, on the reverse strand, counting down.
TACCGTCTATCCACAGTCCAGCGCTGATCTGTACAGGAATATGGGGAACGATCACCTGATCCTCAGTGAGTATCCACCGTATGTCGGTGTGCGGAAGCAGCACTTTCCCTGGCGCAACCGGATCATTGCGGCACTCGGGGATCAGCTGATCGTTGCACAGGCCGCTCTGAAGAGCGGGACGATGCATACAGTGAATGAAGCGATTGCACTTTCCAAGGACATCTACTGCGTTCCGTATCCGTACGGTTCCGTGGAAGGAAAGGGCTGCGGCCTGCTGATCTCGCAGGGGGCGCAGATCCTGTATGACGATGAACAATTGATTTTACTTGCCAATTCTGCAGCACATACGCTATCCTAAAAAACAGTTTCATAAGAGGTGCACCATGAAGAATCTCGTAATTGTAGAATCGCCTTCCAAATCGAAGACGATTCAGAAATATCTAGGCAGTGACTATACTGTCGTTTCCAGCAAAGGGCATATCCGGGATCTGGCCATCAAGGGAAAGGACGGACTTGGTGTCGATATCGACAACGGGTTCGCACCGACCTATGAAGTGTCCAAGGACAAGAAGGATGTTCTGAAGGAACTGAAGAAGCAGGCAGAGAAGGCGGATGCAGTATACCTGGCAACCGACCCGGACCGGGAGGGAGAAGCGATTTCCTGGCATCTTGCGCAGGAACTGGATCTTCCTGAAGACGCGGAAGACCGGGTAACCTTCCATGAAATCACCAGGAATGCTGTTCTGAATGCTTTCCGCTCGCCCAGATCGATCGATATGGATCTGGTCCATTCCCAGGAGACGCGCAGAATCCTGGACAGGATCATCGGCTTCAAACTGTCGAAGCTCCTCAACAGCAAGATCAAATCCAAGTCAGCCGGACGGGTACAGTCGGTAGCGCTGAAACTCATCGTTGAGCGTGAGAAGCAGATCCAGGCGTTTGTACCGGTGGAATACTGGACAGTGGAAGCGGACTTCACCAGGAGCAGGAAGAAGTTCACAGCATCTCTGTCGAAGATCAACGGTGCCAAAGCTGAACTGCACAATCAGGAAGAGGCACAGGCAGTCGTAGACGCCTGCCAGGGCCCTTTTACCGTCACGTCCCTGAAGCATACGGAAAAGAGCGTCTCGCCGTTCAAGCCCTTCATTACCTCGACGCTGCAGCAGGAAGCTTCCACAAAGCTGAACTTTCCGGCAAAGCGGACCATGTCCGTTGCCCAGCGTCTGTACGAAGGCATTGATGTGGGCAGGGGACAGGAAGGTCTGATCACCTACATGCGTACGGACAGCACGCGTCTTTCCGGCCAGTTCATGGCTGCGGCGTCGGAGAAGATTGTATCCGAATACGGCAAGGAATACCGTGGATACTACCGGATGAACAACGATGCCAATGCCCAGGACGCGCATGAGGCGATCCGTCCCACGGACCTGGCCAATGAACCGGAGAAGATCAAGGAGTACCTGACAAATGAACAGTACAGACTGTATAAGATGATCTATGCCAGAGCACTGGCATCCCAGATGTCCGCGGCACGGTTCGCCGGTACATCCGTAACCCTGACCCAGGATATCTATGACTTCAGTGCGTCCGGTTCCAGTATGACGTTTGACGGTTGGCTGAAAGTGTACGGTGACTACTACGCCAACAAGGATGTCATCCTTCCGGAACTGAACGAAGGAGAAGAACTGAACGCGGACGCAGTCCGTTCCGACCAGCACTTTACAGAACCGCCGGCACGGTATACGGAAGCCCGGCTGATCAAGGAGATGGAGGAGGATGGAATCGGCCGTCCGTCCACCTATGCCCAGATCATCGATACCATCCAGGAGCGCGGCTATTGTGAACTGAAGTCTGCCGGCAAAAAGAGCCGGACCAAGGTATTCTTCCCCACGGAGCAGGGTACACTGACGGTGGAGAAGCTGGATGAGTTCTTCTCCGGCATCATCAATACAGAATACACAGCGCGGATGGAAAACGATCTTGACGGCATCGCCGGCGGGCAGATGGATGAACTGGCAATCCTGGGTGCCTTCTGGCAGAAGTTTGTGCCCATGCTCGATAAAGCGTACGAACAGATGGAGAAGCTTGCGCCGGAGAAGACCGGCGAGGTCTGTCCGGAATGCGGCGGCGAACTGGTCTACCGCAAGGGAAGATACGGGAAGTTCATATCCTGTTCGAATTTCCCGAAATGCCGGTATACACGCAATATCGAGGAAACACCGAAGGAAAAGCCGGAGCCGGCCGGCAAAGTATGCCCGGAGTGCGGCGGTGAGCTGCTGAAGCGCAGAAGCCGGTACAATACCTATTTCCTCGGCTGTTCCAACTACCCGTCCTGCAAGCATATGGAAACGCTGGAGGGCGAGCCGATTGTCCCGAAGGGAAAGGGAAGCCGGAAAACAAGCGGCAGAAGGAAGACGAAATGAGCAGAGCAACGGTCATCGGTGCCGGGCTTGCCGGTGCGGAAGCGGCGTGGCAGCTGGCAAAAAGGGATCTGGATGTCACACTGGTGGAGATGAAGCCGAAGAAGATGTCTCCGGCTCATCATTCGGAAGGGTTCGCAGAACTGGTGTGTTCCAATTCCCTGCGTTCGAATGCCTTGACAAATGCCTGCGGGCTGCTGAAGGAAGAAATGCGCACCATCGGTTCTTTGATCATGGAGTGCGCAGACGCAAACAGTGTTCCGGCAGGCAGTGCGTTGGCAGTCGACAGGGATGGCTTTTCGGCAGCAGTTACGGAAAGGATCCGTTCCTGCCGGAACATTACCGTTGTCGAGGAAGAAGCAACCGGGATTCCCGAAGGACCGACGGTCATTGCAACCGGTCCTTTAACATCCGACGGTCTGATGAAGTCCATACTGGAATTCCTGGACGGGAAGGACTGCTACTTCTATGATGCGGCTGCTCCGATCGTTACTGCAGAATCCATTGACTTTTCCAAAGCCTACCGCAAAAGCCGCTATAACAAGGGAGACGCAGACTACATCAACTGTCCGATGGACAGAGCGCAGTTCGAAGCGTTCTACAATGCGCTGATCCAGGCTCCGTGCGCACCGCTGAAGAACTTCGAGCAGGAAGTGTATTTTGAAGGCTGCATGCCTTTTGAAGTAATGGCTAAGCGTGGTGCGCAGACCCTGCTGTTCGGCCCGATGAAGCCTGTCGGACTGCAGAAGGAGGATGGTTCCCGGCCGTATGCTGTCGTACAGCTGCGCCAGGACAACGCGGAAGCCAGCCTGTACAACATCGTCGGCTTCCAGACGCATCTGACCTGGCCTGCCCAGAAGGAGATCATCCACATGATCCCCGGTCTGGAGAACGCAGAGATCGTCCGCTACGGCGTTATGCACAGGAATACATTCATCAATGCACCGGAATGTCTGCTGGAGACCTATCAGTGCAGAAAGAGGGAGGACCTTTTCTTTGCCGGGCAGATGACGGGTGTAGAAGGGTACATTGAAAGCGCTGCGTCCGGGATGCTGGCAGGCATCAACCTGGCACACTGGATCAAGGGAGAACCGCTGGCAATACCCGGCCGGTCAACAATGATCGGTTCCATGGCCTATTACATTACCCATGCGGATCCGAAGAACTTCCAGCCGATGAACGCGAACTTCGGCATTATGCGCCTGGACCGCAGTGTACGCAAGAACGAGCGCAAGGAAGCCTATGCACCGCAGTCCCTGGCAATCATCCGGGAGATGGTGGAACGCCATGAACTATGATGAAGCCCTGGAACGCTTCCTGGCTCATCTGCGGATGTCCCGGACAGGCTCCGAGGATACCGAGGACGCCTACCGCCGTGATGTCGGCCGCTTTATACACTGGCTGCAGGAATGCGGGATCGACGACCCGGAAGAACTGACCAAAGCTGACTTCGGAAGCTACATTACAGCGCTGCGCCGGGGAGAGATCGGCGGGAAGCCGCTGTCGAACAGTTCCTATTCCCGGAATCTGTCGGCGCTGCGCTCCTTTTTCCGCTACCTCAATAAATACGAAGGAGTGGAGAACAACCCGGTACGCCAGTTCCATACTGTACGGGGAAACCGGAAACTGCCGGAATTCCTCACGTTTGACCAGATGGAACGTCTGTTCGATGTCTATGACCTGAGCGATGCGGCGGATGTCCGTGACCGGTGCATACTGGAGGTAATGTATGCCTGCGGCCTGCGTGTTTCGGAATGCGCCGGGCTGGAAAAGGACAGGGTCGAGCTCTCTGAGGGCTTCCTCACCGTACTGGGCAAGGAATCCAAGGAGCGCCAGGTGCCTTTCTATCCGAGATGCGCCCAGCTGATCCGCTACTACCTGGAAGAAGTACGGCCGCTCTACATGGAAAACGTACCGGAGCACGGAAAGCTGTTCGTCAACCGGAGAGGGAAGCCGATCAGTACCCGTTCGATTGAAAACATCTGCATACAGGCCGCAGAGCGGGCAGGGCTGACCATGCATGTCCACCCGCACATGATCCGCCATTCCTTTGCGACGCATATGCTGGACAACGGTGCGGACCTGCGTACCGTGCAGGAACTGCTCGGACATGAAAACCTGTCTACGACCCAGATCTATACACATGTCACAGCCGACAGGCTGCGCAGGGTTGTGGACCAGGCGCATCCGTACGCGAAAAAGTAAAAAAGATCGCTTCTCAGGAAGGGATGTTTGTGCTACGATAAAACACGGCATCTCTTTTTATGTGCGTATGCACAGGAGGTGTACTTCTCACACAGTGGATTCCCTGTCCCGTGCATCATCGATGTTGGCAGGGTCGGAAACTGTGGCGGAAAACAACGGAAAGCGAGGTTAATAATAATGGCTGTTGTTTCAATGAGGAAAATGCTGGAAAACGGTGTACACTTCGGTCATCAGACCCGTAAGTGGAACCCGAAGTACCGCCCGTATATCTATACGGCGAAGAACGGTGTGTACATCATCGATCTGAACAGAACGACGGAGAAGCTGGAAGAGGCTTACGCTGCGATCCGTGACCTGACGGAAAAGGGAGGCAAGGTCCTCTTCGTCGGTACAAAGAAGCAGGCACAGGCGACCATTCTGGAAGAGGCGATCCGTTCCGGAAGCTTCTATGTCAACCAGAGATGGCTCGGCGGTACACTGACAAACTTCCGTACCATCCAGAAGTCCGTCAAGCAGCTGGTCGACATCGAGGAGATGGAGACAAGCGGAACACTGGCGCTCTATACAAAGAAGGAGCAGGCGAGCTATCTGAAGAAGAAGGATCGTCTGGAGAACTTCCTCGGCGGCATCAAGGATATGAAGAAGCTGCCGGATGCTGTATTCGTCGTCGATCCGCTCGAGGAGCACAATGCGGTCGCTGAAGCGAAGAAGCTGGGCATTCCGGTCTTTGCACTGATCGATACAAACGCAGACCCGACAACGGTGGATTATCCGATTCCTTCCAACGATGACGCGGTACGTTCCATCAAGCTGATGGTCAGCCTGATTGCAGATGCGATTGTTGAAGCCAAGGGCGGCGTACTGGAAGCGGCATATCAGGAAGATGAGACCGTTGAGGATATCACAATGAAGGATGTCATCATCCGTGTTGAACAGCAGGCGGCTGAATACGAGCGCAAGCGCAGACAGAGATATGAAGAGCGCAAGGCGCAGATGCAGAAGGACCGCCGCTACAGCGGAGAAAGACGTACCTTCCGCAGGGACGGAGCGAACACCCGTCCGGCAAGGGAAGAAACACCGGCTGCTGAAGCTGCTGAAACAGCGCCTGCAGCACCGGCTGAAGCAAAGGAGGCTGAATGATTATGGCAATTACTGCTGCACAGGTTAAGGAACTGCGTGAAATGACCGGCGCGGGCATGATGGACTGCAAGAAGGCCCTGACTGCCTGTGAAGGAGATATGGACGCTGCGGTTGACTGGCTCCGCAAGAACGGTGCCGCAACAGCACAGAAGAAGGAAGGCCGTACGGCTGCTGAAGGTCTGACAAGGGTCAGGACAGCCGGAAACACCGGTGTTGTCATCGAGATCAACTCCGAGACAGACTTCGTTGCCAAGAACGAACTGTTCCTGGAACTGCTGGACAAGACAACAGACGCCATCCTGAACAACAAGCCGGCTACGATGGAAGAAGCGCTGGCACTGCCGGTTGACGGCGGTACGCTGAATGATGCGATCATCAATGCCATCGGAGTCATCCGTGAGAAGATCGCGTTCCGCCGCTTCGAAGTCGTTGAGAAGGCGGATGACGAACTGTTCGGAACCTATATGCACATGGGCGGCACCATTTCCGGTCTGGTTGTTGTCAAGGGCACAGACAAGGAAGAAGTCGCTGCGAACATGGCTATGCAGGTCGTTTCCATGTCCCCGACCTACATCTCCCGCGACTATATGCCGCAGGATGTCGTCGAGCATGAGCGTATGATCCAGACGGACATCGTCAACAACGACCCGAAGCTGAAGGACAAGCCTGAAAAGGTAAAGCTCGGCGCTATCGAAGGAAAGGTATCCAAGTCCCTCCAGGAAATGTGCCTGGTTGACCAGATCTTCTTCCTGGACCAGAACATCAAGTGCAAGCAGTACCTCAAGGAGCAGCATGCTGAAGTGACGAAGTTCGTCCGCTTCAAGGTCGGCGAAGGCATTGAAAAGGTACAGACAGACTTTGCGGCAGAAGTAGCTGCAATGGCGAAGTAATCGCTGCAGAAAGAGATCCGTGGGGCAGATGCTCTACGGATTTTTATGAAAGGATACATATGAGCATTGTTGTACATCTGTTCTACACAGGAGAAAACGGCGCTGCCCGCAGGTTTGCACAGGAGATGGAGAACAGCGGCATTGCTGCCCGGATCCGTCAGGAAGAGGGCAATGAAAGGTATGAGTACTTCCTGCCTGTTTCCGATCCGGAAACCGTACTGCTGATCGATCAATGGAAGGATCAGGCAGCGCTGGACCTGCACCACGCCTCGGACATGATGAAGGAGCTTGCAGCACTCAGGGATACATACGATCTGCACATGAAAGCAGAGCGGTATATCTCCGAAGAACTCCCGGAAACCGACCGGGGATTCATAAGACAATAAGGGCATCAGCCCTTATTTTTGATCTGCCTCATCAGGAATCCTTCTCTGACACAGCCTTCACTGATTACAACCCTGTCGGCATTGTATGCCCACAGGATACCCATCAGCATCCGTACACCGGGCATGAATACTTCCCATCTGCCCGGATCGACTTTCTGATGCATGATTTCCGTTGTTTCCTGATCATAGTCATTGAGCTTCCGGTAGATGGTGCCAAGATCCCGGCGGTACATAACACTGCCGGTTCCGTAGACCGCATCGCATACCCGTCCGGCTGCCCGGCATGTGCCGCCGATGCCTACCATGGTACTGGACGGTACGGACTGCAGCAGAGGATACTGATCGAAGGCATCCATAAGAATATCATTGATGTCCGCAGCGCTGATCTCCGACTGCAGCAGGCGCACACAGCCCCAGGGAAGACTGACCGCCTCCAGGATCTGTCCGTCCCGGAACGCAATCAGTTCCGTACTGCCGCCGCCGATATCGAACGCATTGCCGGTTGTGATGTCAGGAACGTACAGCCGGCTGCCCTCGAAGTCGTATTCGGCTTCCTCCCGTCCGCTCAGTGCCTGCACTTCAAATCCGGCTTCCCGGAACGCCGCAAGCATTTCTTCCTGGTTGTCTATATTGCGGGCGGGTTCAGTAATGAACGCACCGAAGCTTTCCACCTGTTCGCGGGAAAGAATCCCCCGGTATCTTCGGAGCGTTTCACAGGCACGGTCAATGCCTTCCCGCGAGATATGTCCGCCGGTATTGTACCGTACCAGACGGACCGGATCGGATTCATAGAACAGGACCTCCGGTACAGGCCTGTCCGTATTGTAAATGATCAGTACAACGGTATTGGAACCGATGTCAACGACACCGTATTTCATAAAAATCACCCTCAGAAAATATAACATAAATCAATGAGAAACCTTAGATTGAATGCTATATAATGGAAAAAGAAAGGATCCAACATCCATGTACAAACGAATTCTATTGAAACTGAGCGGTGAAGCCCTTGCCGGAAACGAACGCAATTTTGACCCTGTCTGCCTGAAGACCATCGCAGAAGAGATCAAGCAGGTCCATGATCTGGGTGTAGAAGTATCCATTGTTGTCGGCGGCGGCAATTTCATCCGCGGCAAGGCACTGGTGGAGATGGGCATAGACCGTGTGCAGGGCGATTCCATGGGCATGCTGGCGACGATCATCAATGCGCTTGCCGTACAGTCCACACTGGAATCCATCGGTGTAGACACCAGAGTACAGACTTCCATCGATATCCATAAAGTGGCTGAACCCTTCATCCAGCGCCGGGCAGTCAGACATCTGGAGAAGGGAAGGGTTGTCATCTTCGGCGGCGGCACCGGCAGTCCGTATTTCTCCACAGATACCACAGCTGCTCTGCGTGCGTCCGAGATCGGTGCCGATGTCATCCTGATGGCCAAGAACGGCGTGGACGGTGTCTACAGTGCTGATCCCCGCAAGGACCCCAATGCTGTCAAGTATGACAGACTGAGCTATATGGACGTTCTGAACAAGGAACTCCAGGTAATGGATTCCACAGCCATCAGTATGTGCATGGAGAATCATATCCGTCTGGTTGTATTCAATATGAATGAACCCAACAATATTGTCCGTGCCGCAACCGGAGAAGAGTTCGGCACCATCATTGAATAGATAGCAGGAGGAGCATATGACCTATCAGATCGTTGACACAAGCAAAGAAAGAATGGACGGCGTCATTGAACGCTTCAAGGAAAACCTGACCACCATCCGCACCGGCATGGCTAATGCAAGCATGCTGGACCGGGTGGAAGTGGACTACTACGGATCACCTACTGCCCTGAGGGAAATCGCCAGCATTACGGTTTCCGAAGGAAGAACACTGGTGATCAAGCCGTATGACCCCAGCAGCCTCAAGAACATCGAGAAGGCCTGCCTGGCAGCCAATCTGGGCATTACCCCGCAGAATGACGGTACAGTCATCCGCCTGCAGGTGCCGCAGCTCACCGGTGAGACGCGTAAGGAAATGACCAAGAAGGTCGGCAAGTATGCGGAAGAGGCAAAGGTCTCCGTACGGAATATCCGCCGTGATGCCAACAGTGAGATCAAGAAGGACAAAACCATGGATGAGGATGTCCAGAAGGATGCCCAGAACGAGATCCAGAAACTGACGGACAAGTTCATCAAGCAGATCGATGAACTCGCTGACAAAAAGAATAAGGAAGTCCTGAAAGTATAGGCACAGAAAGGTCCGGGGTGCCGGACCTTTTCTTTGCAGGAAAACACGATGAAAACACTAGGTACAAAACATCCAATGGTCTTCGGGACTATTCTCTTTTTTGCGACAATACTGTCTGCCGGTGTGCTCAGCGCACTGATTCCGGGTGCTGGAGATATTGCCGGCGCCTTCGCCAGAATCATCATTGCCCTGATCCTGATGGTGCTGTTCCGTGATTGTTTCCGGGGTGGAAAGGCTTTTGCGGGACTGACTGCAGTGATGCCCGGACTGGTCTTTGCGGCGTGGAATCTGTTCTACCACAGATCATCAGGCATATCGTTCCGGCCGGAACTGATCCCAACAGCTCTGATCTGCAGCATCGCGCCGGCAATGTACGAGGAAGTGCTGTTCCGGGGCATTCTGATCGATCGGCTGCAGAAAAACGGACAAACCAGCATGATGGCCATGGTCCTGTCAGCGCTGCTGTTCGCTTTGGTGCATCTGACCAACATTGCCGGACTTGGCGTGGACAAGGTGGTCAATGTACTGGTGCAGGCAGGCTATGCCTTTGTCATCGGTCTGCTGTTTGCGGCTTTCCGCCTGAAGGGCAGCGGCATCGGTTCTCTGGTCATCGTGCACGCGCTGATCGATTTCACCAGCCAGATTCATGCAGCGCATCCCGCCGCAGCATCCATACCGGTGCTGGTGGTATACATCGTCATCCTGGCATCGTCGGCTGCGTACGCGTTTGTACTGGTGCCGAAAGAGAAGGAATCTGTCAGGCAGGGATAGACCATTTCCGCCTGTCTG
>JAEEYJ010000138.1 GCA_016291725.1 Solobacterium sp. | reverse complement strand
CAGGATCTGTTCCTGGATCTGTTCATAGATCGGTGTTTTGCTCTGTAGATTGAGTAAGAACATGGCCCCTCCTATCTGTACTATCTGTACTAATTGTATTATCTGTATCACTCATGCGCAATACAAAAAAGATTAAGATCATCCAGCGTCGTGTACAGCTTATAACCGGTATTCCGGGGTATGGCATCGTTTGCGGAGAAGACCGGGAACTTAAAAAGCGGAGGCTTACTGCAAGTCTCCGCTTCTTCTTTCTCACCGGCCTGTTCAGTGCGGTTTTTACTGATCAAACAATGATACGTAGGCTTTGTTGTTTACATCGATGATTCCCGTGTCGCTCATCTTGATCTCCGGCACCACCGGCAGTGCGAGGATGGCGATCCGCAGGAGCGGGTTGAGCGTTTCTGTCAGTCCGAGCTTTCTGTCCGCAGCCTTCATCCGCTCTGCCGCCTTAGCTGTCTCTTCCGGGGACAGTCTTGTAAGCAGGCCGCAGACCGGGAGTGCCAGCAGTTCGATCACTTTGCCGTCTTCCACCGCAGCCATGCCGCCGCCGCACTCACGCAGTACGTTCGCTGCTGCGGCCGCATTCTCCGGTGTATCATAGACCAGCGTAAGATTGTGCGAGTCATGCGATACCGTGGATGACAGTGCACCGTGGGCAATGCCGAAGTTCCTGACAACACCCAGGGCAATGTGATCCAGGCCGAAGCGGTTGACCACAGCCGCAAACATGCAGTTTTCCGCCAGCACCAGTCTGCCGTTCCGTACTTCCATTTCCACCTTTGCCGGTACAGTATAGTTGGAGTTCAGGGACGGGTATTCGATGACATTGACCGTCACCGTGCCGTTCTCCACCGGGCACTTCAGAGTGAAATCCTCCGGCGCCAGCTCCCGGACGTTCATCGTGTTGATGGTTTCTTCTTCGTAGGTACGTTCTTCGATTTCCTTGACCATGCGGCCTTCCTGGGCAACTTTCTCACCGCCGAAGAAGACATACTTCGGCTCCAGTTCCTCAAGGTCGGCAATCAGGTTGAAATCAGCCACGTATCCCGGCGCAATGGCACCGACACGCTCCAGCTTCGCTTCCCTGGCAATGTTGATGGTGCAGCACTTGATGGCTGTGACCGGATCCGTTCCGGCTTTCATCAGGTGCCTTGCGACATCGTTGATATGACCGAGCTTCAGCAGATCCCCTGCTTCCCGGTCGTCCGTACAGAGGCAGAGTGTGTCGAAGTACCGGACATTCTTCAAACCTTCCCGGATGGCTTCGACATAGTGGCACATGGAGGAGTCACAGGCATCCAGCCACATACCGTTCCTGTACTTTTCCAGGGCTTCCTCGGAACCGGAGGTCTCGTGGTCCGTATACGGTCCACCGGCCAGATAAGCCGAGAGTTCCCTGCCGGACAGTACCGGAGCGTGCCCCTGCAGGTACAGGCCGTTTTCCCGGGCTGCGTTCAGAATCTCCATCATGCGTTCTTCACCGTGCATGACCGCGTAGCAGTCCATGACTTCCGCCAAACCTACTGCCCGGTCCAGCTCCGCCAGCATCGCAATCTCCTCTGCCTGGAAATCAGCACCGGTGAATTCCATGCCCGGTACGGAAGGGACGCAGGAAGGGACATCGATCAGCTGGCGCATCGGCAGGTCCTCGGCACTGTCATGCATGTACTTCACACCCCGTATACCCAGGACATTGCCTACTTCATGCGGGTCTGTCAGCACTGTTGTCGTTCCGTGGGGAATGACCGCTTTAGCGAAGTTCCTGGGTGTAAGCAGGCTGCTTTCGACATGCATGTGCGCGTCCAGGAAGCCGGGCGTCATGTACAGCCCTTCCCCGTCCATGACCGTTTCCGCTTCTCCGTCCGGCGTTTCCGGACTGCGGTACTGGATGTGCGCAAAGTATCCATCCTTGATGAATACATTCGCCGGCAGGATTTCCCCTGTAAATACATTGACCACCTTGACGTTCGTGATCATCAGGTCGCTGGGAATCTCTCCCAGCGCTGCCCTGAGCAGGGTTTTCATGTCTTTCGGAAACAGGTTCATATATCCTCCTTCAGTTCTTTGATGTATTCTTCACCGAAGATCTCCTTGATCCTCTCCACTACCGGCGCCATCATCTTCATCGCTTCTTCATGGTCCGGTGCCTCAGCAGTCACCCGGATCAGGCAGCCGTCTTCCTTGGCATAGGTAGCGGTTGTCGGATTTACACCGTTCACCAGATCCCCCAGTGCTTCCTCCACCGCAGCTTCACCTACAATGGATACCGGTGCTTCCTTCATGCTGCGGAGCTTGATATTCATTGATACCAGTACACACTGCGTACGCCGGCGGATCCACTCCATGCAGTATTCCTCGAACATCGGTTCCAGTTCCTTCGGCGGTCCCGGCAGCATAATGCAGCTTCTGCCGTTCTCTTCCAGGATGATGCCCGGTGCCGTACCATGATGGTTGTACAGCACCGTGGAGCCCTCCGGAACCATTGCCTGCTTGCGTATGTTCTTCTTTACGGTTTCCCTGTTCATCCGGTTCATGAAGCCTTCCAGATTCCGCAGGGCTGCTTCATCCAGGACCAGCTTCCTGCCGAAGAATTCCGCAATCTTTTCCTTGGTCATATCATCCTTTGTCGGCCCCAGTCCGCCCGAGAGAATGATCGTATCCGCTCTGGTGAACGCAATCCGTACTGCATCCATGATCCTTGCCGGATTGTCCCCGACAACGGTCTGGAAATGCACTTCCGCTCCCGCTTCCGCCAGTTTCTTCGATAGATACTGCGCATTGGTATTCAGAATGTTTCCGAGCAGCAGCTCTGTGCCGACACAAATAATCTCAACAATCATAGTCTGTCCCGCCTGTATATTCATTATACCCGCTTTTCTCCGTTCCGTTTCTGCGTTACGATATGTAGGAATATCCAGGAAGGATACAGGTGGGATGAGCAGACACTGTCTGCCGGTCATCCTGAAAAGGGAAACAGGTGAAAATCCTGTGCGGGTCCGCCGCTGTATACGGATGTCTCTGCAGTATGCCATTGGGTAACCGAGAAGGCGCAGATACGGTACCGTGAGCCAGAAGACCTGCCTGTACCCGGACGTGAACCGCGGGCACCGGCAATCACTGTTCATCCAGGAACGTGTTTTCAGTATGTTCCTGCAGTGCAGACGGTCCATGGTTCCCCATGGATTTTCTTCTGGAGGGCATTATGAAGAAAACAAACAAACTGCTTTACGGGCTCATTGCACTGCTCGCATGCGCCGCTGTACTCTACGGTGTATTCAGGTTCACAAAACCGAAGACTGCGGAAGGCGCCAAGCACATTACCATCGAAGTCGTGGACAAAGAGGAAAAGGTCACATCCTACGAACTCGCAACCGATGCTGAGTACCTCAAAGGTGCGATGGACGAACTGGCTGCCGGGACGGATTTTACCTTTGACGGCAGCGATGGTGAATACGGCTTCTTCATCGAATCGGTCAACGGACTGAAGGCAGTCTACGAAGAGGACAATGCCTACTGGGCCATCTACGTCAACGGTGACTACGGTCAGTACGGTGCCGACCAGCAGCCGGTCACGGACGGTGATGTATACCGGCTGGCTTACGAAATCTCTTCCTGGTAAGCCGGCATGACGGACACCGGACGGCTGATACGGCGTCTGGTCCTGATCGCTCTGCTGACAGCCTTGCTGGAAACAGCGAAGTTTGCTCTGAATGCCATTGCCAATGTGGAACTGATCACCCTGCTGGTGATTGTCCTGACCCGCAAATACGGCGGCAGGCTGATGATGGCAGTCGTTCTGCTGTTCACTTTGCTGGAAACCCTGTGGTGGGGCCTGAGCATCTGGACTGCAACCTACTTCTATGTCTGGCCCATCCTGGTACTGCTCGCCGCGCTGTTCAGAAAACAGGACACTGTCCTGTTCTGGAGTATCCTGGCTGCTTTCTACGGACTGTTCTTCGGAGCCATGTGCTCCCTGACAACCCTGGTTCTGGGCGGCTGGCAGGCAGCTGTTGCCTGGTGGATTGCCGGCATTCCCTACGACCTTGTCCACTGTGCCGCAAATTTCATCCTGTGCTTTCTGCTTTACCGGCCTTTGACCGGTGCGCTGGAACACATCAATCTGTCTGTCTAAAAGCACCGGTCATCAGACCGGTGCTTTTTCCTTTGCTGCAGGGTTCCTGTGTTCACAGGGCACCCCGGCCATACAGCGGGCACATTCCCCGCCGCCCAGTTTCTCCAGTTCATCGCCGTACTGGATGCATTTCAGCAGATTGCGGGAATGCTCCATCGTGATCGCTCCGGCCGGGCAGCGCCGGACACAGGCACCGCACATGATGCAGTTGTCATAGACGCCTGTATAGGGACGGGGCGAGGGATCGAATTCATGATCGGTGATAAAGGAAGCGAGCGTACCGCAGCATCCCTTCTCCGTAATGATATGCCGGTGCAGTCCGAATGTACCGAGACCGCAGGCATAGGCTGCGTGCTTGTCGGACCAGGTCGGGCAGAAGTGCAGGTCCTGCTCTTCTCCGTTCATGAACGGGGTTGTCTTCATGTCGGAACGAGGATCCCGTCCCGGACTGCAGACCTTGATGCCATGGCTTTCCAGTTCGGCGCCCAGGGATGCCGTAATCTTTGCGGCGCATTTTTCCGCCTGGGCAAAACCAAGCTCCGCTGCCTCCACTACCGGTCCCGGATCCTCTGCCAGACGGGTCCGGATCCCTTCTGCGCGCGGATAGAACAGCGTAATGACTGTATGTGCGTCCTCCATCCACTCCCGCGGCGCCATCCACTCCGGGCCGATTACTTCCGGTCTTTTACATGTCTCATAGATGGGATCATCCGCAGACGCAAAGCCGATCAACGGCTCATCCAGAACGGCAATATCCACGTTCTCCTGCGGGAGATGCACACTGTTGTTCGTCAGTTCTCTGTAGGCTTTCTGCACATAATCAAGGACATCCCTGTTGTTCATAGTGCCTGTTCCCTCATCTTTCTGCGGTACGAACGGAGCGCATCACCCTCGTACCAATGACCGAATCCGTTCTCATCTGTATCCACCGGCTTCATTCCGAATCCCTTCGACGCTGTACGTGCGCCGTCTGCGCTCACTGTCTCGCACCATACATCATCAAACCGGTATCCGGCCTCTTCCAGCTCATCCAGCCACGCTGCGAACGCAGCCCCCAGTTCCTTCATGCAGGGTGTACCTCTGTACTGCGGATACAGGTTTGCTGCATACAGGTACAGGATCATCGGCTGTCCCTTAGCCTTTGCTGCCGGCGCCAGATCCGTAAATGATCCGTTCATATACTTCCGGAAGTGCTCTTCATCCGTGAAAACCGTGTTGAAATATCCGGCAACCCGGTCCGTATCCGGATCAACGGCCAGAAACAATCCTTCATAGCAATCCGGGTACAGGGATTTCAGGTATTCCGTAGAGAGATAGGCAGGGTCCCCTTCCGGCCAGGTGGTATGATCCAGTTCCACAAATTCACGGAAACGCTCTTCGCCAATCTCTTTGTCTGTCAGGATCCGGAATCTCACACTGATCTCTTCCCCATCTTTGCATAGTCATCGGTACGGGGGATCCAGTCCAGGAATTTCTCTACCTGTTCATCCCAGAAACGCCATTCATGGCCGTAGCCTGCCGTTTCCGTCCAGGTGACATCCGCACCGAGCTCCTTCAGTTCCTCAGCGTACGCTTTGTCTGCCGCGTACAGGAAGTCCTGGTCTCCGCAGGATGCGTAGACCTTCGGGAAGGTCTTCCCGTCTTCCTTCAGTTTCTTCGCCAGGGCATGGATATCGTAGGCGGGATCGATCTTCTGTTCATTGTTCATCAGTCCGTAGACCAGAGCCTGCGGATTGATGTCAATCCCCGCCGAGAACGCACCGACTGCACAGTACTTCTCCGGATGGGTAAAGGCGTGCAGGTAGGAACCGTAGCCGCCCATGGACAGACCTGCGATATAGGTATCTTCCGGAAGCGGCGAAACAGGGAAGTAGTTCAGAATGAACTCCGGGAGCTCTTCCGATACGAACTTCATAAAATCATCCCCGCCCACTTTGGCATAGGACTTGTTTTCGGTCGACAGATTCACTACCGCGATCCGCCTTTCCTCGGCATACATCTCGATATTGGTATAGCCTGTCCACTGCGCATGGTTGTTGCCGAAGCCGTGCAGCAGATAAAGCACGGGAAATCTGCCGGGAATCACGTGGGAGGGTGGATAGTCCGCCATGCCCAGTGATTCCGGGCAGGTTACAGAAGGCAGAACCACCGTGATATCCACAGCTCTGTTAAGAACGTACGAATAAAAATTGCACACAAGCTTTGCCATGATCAATACCTCTTCTTCCTGTTTCCATTATAGCAAAAAGGACGGTGTTTCCACCGTCCCGGGCATCAGTAGATCAGACCGTACTTTTCACTCAGGGGTTTCAGTGCTTCTTCCGGCAGATTCCCTTCGTACAGCGCTCTTCCCTGGTACAGGCGCAGTGCCTTTTCCAGGACATCTGCGTCTTCGCAAACCAGGCACAGCGGCTTGGTGATCATGTACTGGTAGTCAGCGAACGTATCCAGCTCCTCTTCACTGCCGATGGCAATGGCGACCAGTTCACCCTCATCCGCCAGTGCATCCTCCAGTGTGTCCTCCAGCTCCGGTGTACACGGCAGAACACTCAGCCAGCGTGCGGAAGGATCCAGATAGAATACTTCCTTCTCCGTTGCAGCAGGCAGCCTGTCTGTATAGTCCGGATCCGGCTTCTTCAGCACAGCATGAGCCAGTTTCTCGTTCAGCGCAGCGATATGCGACGCGTCTGTGCCGCAGCAGCCGCCGAAGATCATGACACCCGCTTCTGCCATTTCTTCTACGTAGGCTGTGTATTCTTCCGGCGGACAGTCATAGACCGTCTTCCCGTTGATGAGCTGCGGCATACCGGCATTGGCCTTGGCAATCAGCGGTACTCTCGCGGTTTTCCCCAGCCGCTTCAGCTGTGTGACCATTTTATCCGGTCCGACGGAGCAGTTCAATCCGAACGCATCGGCACCCATTCCCTGCATGATCTCCAGCACAGCCGTCACATCGCAGCCGGTCAGTGTTCTTCCGTTTTCATCGCAGGTGAACGAGACGAATACCGGTTTTTTACTGACGGAGCGCACCGCCAGCAGCGCTGCCCGTGCTTCCGCCACCGTCATCATCGTTTCAATGACAAAGAAGTCCACACCGGCTTCTTCCAGCGCAGCCGCCTGCTCAGTGTAGATCTCAACGAACTCCTCAAACGTGGTATTCCCCAGCGGGTAGAGAAACTGTCCTGTCGGAGCGATATCTCCGGCAACCAGTGCCTTGTCACCGGCAGCTTCTCTGGCCAGTGCCGCGAGCTTTTTGTTGTATTCCGTTGTTTTATTGAAGATATGGTTGGCTTCCAGCTTCACCCGGTTGGCACCGAAGGTCGGTGTATAGACCGCACGGCTGCCTGCCTCGATGTATCCCTTCTGGATCTCTACGATGGCTTCCGGGTGTTCCAGTGTCCATTGTTCGGAGCAGACCCCTGCAGGCATTCCGTGTTTCTGCAGTTCCGTTCCGGTTGCGGCGTCCAGCAGCAGCGGCAGTTTCAGTTCCATAGTTCTTCCTCCTCACCGAACAGCATATGTTCTGTATAGATCCGGTTGAATGCCGGGTGTCCCGACAGTTCCAGATAATGGCATTGATCAACGATTTCATGCAGTTTCTGCCGGCTGTCTTCCTTCAGCAGCGTCATTGCGGCACCGCTGAGGGAGGCATCGCCGACCGTCCTTGTCCTTGCGGCAAATCCTTCCGGGAACATGCCGATCGCTTCCGCACTCGCCGGATCCAGGGAACAGCCGAATCCACCGGCAAGAATGACCGTACCGATCTCTTCCGGCTTCAGCCCGGCTGTATCCAGCAGGATCTCGATTCCGGCCGCAACAGCTGCCTTGGCCAGCTGTACCTGCCGTACATCCCCGGCTGTAAGCCACACGTTCCCGTCGATCCGGAAACGGCCGTTGCCGTTTTCATCCTCTTCCAGATACGCCTGCCAGCCGGAGGGTGCTTCCTCGGGAGGCAGCAGCCTGCCGAAGGAATCAATGACACCCTGCTCCACCAGTACCGCAATGAGATCGATGAGCCCGCTGCCGCAGATGCCCTTCACTGCAGTACGGCCGATGACATCCAGTTCCAGTGTATCCTTCATGACAGCTTTCTGTACAGCGCCTGCCGTGCCCGGCATGCCGCAGCTGATATTGCCGCCTTCAAACGCCGGACCGCAGGCAACAGCGCAGGCAAGCATTCCTCCATCGTGGATCAGGACCATTTCACCATTGGTGCCGATATCCAGGAACAGGGCATTGCCAGCAGCTTCCCCGATGCTCAGC
The DNA here is from genome assembly GCA_016291725.1 of Solobacterium sp. Taxonomy (GTDB): domain Bacteria; phylum Bacillota_I; class Bacilli_A; order Erysipelotrichales; family Erysipelotrichaceae; genus Bulleidia. The sequence continues at coordinate 2,522 of JAEEYJ010000138.1, read as the reverse complement.
AGACCAGCGACGATATCCCCGCCGACATACCCGGCTACACAGGGTACGTAATATGCCGGGATTCCCCCGACCGTATCGTTTCTGTCTTCCAGGAAGCGCGTTTCAGGTATAAATGGTGCAGAAGCGATCGGTTCGGGAGAGATTCCCGCAGCGATGTGCTCCATAACGGTATTGCCCGCAATGACCATCTCCCGGACTTCCGGAGAAACAGTACCGACCATGTCCATGATCTGATCATGAAGGATGGACTGCAGGTGCTGCAGACCATCTGCATGGTCCAGCGTATACTGGATCCGGCTGATGACATCCGCTCCGTAGGCACGCTGTACATTCCAGCGTGCATCACTTCCCAGCTCCCTGCCGCTCTCCAGATCGTAGACCTTTACGGCGATGGAAGTCGTACCGAGATCCACTGCGGCTCCTGTCCCTTTCCTGGCTGTATGATCCCGTGCCGGAACCGTCTGTGACAGCAGCCGGCTGTTTTCTTCCGTCCGCAGAGAAACCGTACTGACCTCATCTGCCGGTGTACGGCAGGCAAGCACTTCTTTGCCATCGGCTATGACCGTACACTTGCGGCAGGTGCCCTTTCCTCCGCACGGTGCCGATACCGGAATCCCGTACCGGCGGAAAACATCCAGCAGGGTTTCATCTTTCCCGGCTTTCAGTTTTTTTTCTGCACCATCTATGACTGCACACAGTTCTTTCATCGTTATTACGTATATTTTTATCTTGAATAGAATTATACTTCAAATAGTGAAGGGAAAAAACCCTGACCCCGGGAGGTACCTCTATGGACAATATCCTTCAGCTTGCCCGTGAAATCGGTTTTTCTCATTTCTCGGAACTGAACATGGACGCTTTGATCGTCCGGGAGGATATCCGGGATATGTGCATCAGCGGAAAATGCCGGATGTACGGGAACAACTGGAGCTGCCCGCCCTGGTGCGGGACGACACAGCAGTGTGCTGAGCGCATCAAGCAGTACGACTGCGGCATTCTGGTGCAGACAACAGCGTCCATGAAGGATGAATTCGACTATGAGACTGTCCGGGAAACCGAAAAGAAGCACAAGGCCATGTTCCTGACCCTGGCCAGGCAGATCCGTCTGCTGCACGGCAATTGCCTGCCGCTGACAGCCGGTGCCTGCACACTGTGCAGAAAGTGCACCTGTCCGGATCACCCCTGCCGCTTTCCGGATAAACGGTACTCCTCCATGGAAGCCTACGGTCTTCTGGTCAAGGACGTATGCGAAGCATCCGGCCTGAAGTACTATTACGGGCCGAAGAGCCTGACATTTGACTCCTGTATACTGATGAAGCGAGGTAACAGTGTATGACACCGAAAGAGATCTTTCTCGAACTGCTGAAACCGGGCGGACAGCCCGAGCGTCAGCTGAAACAGTACGAAGCCCTTCATATGGTCCTGACGGATCCTATCAACGGCTATCTGCGCGGAAGCAGAGTCAGGGGATCGGTATCCAAGGACCGCTGGGGCACAACCATCAATTTCCCCGCCGATGCACCGGGACCGATGCCGGTCACAACCGAAGAGCTGAAAGTATGCAAGGACATTGAACACTGGCGGGACTATGTACATGCGCCGGATATTGAGGCGAACTGCCAGGATGGATGGGAAGCCTGCATTGAAGGCGCAAAGGAAAAGGCCGGCGGTGAAAAGCTGATTGCCGGCTTCATGGCAACCGGAATCTTTGAGCAGCTGCACTTCCTGATGGGCTTTGAAGATACACTTACAGCACTGTATGAGTATCCGGACGAACTGCATGAACTGATCGACTTCATCACGGAATACCGGATGAACTATGTCCGTCTGCTGATAGACCGTCTGCACCCGGAAGTCATCTTTACCCACGATGACTGGGGGACCAAGGATGCCCTGTTCATGAAGCCCGATATGTGGCGTGAATTCTTCAAGGAGCCTTACCGCCGCTTCTACGGCTATATCCGCGATCGCGGAATCATCACGGTCCACCACGCGGACTCCTATCTCGTACCGATTGTTGAAGATATGGCGGAGATCGGGATCCAGGTATGGCAGGGTGCTCTTCCGGAGAATGATATTCCTTCGCTGCAGGAGAAACTGCAGGGCAGAATGGTCCTGATGGGCGGCATCGGTGCAGCCATCGACCGTCCGGACGCTTCCGAAGAAGAAATCCGCACCTATGTCAGACAGGTGCTTGCAGAGAACTGCCCCGGCGGGCACTACATCCCCTGCATCACCTACGGACTGGCCGGTACGGTGTGTCCGCATGTAGATCCGATCATCAATGAAGAGATTGATCTGTACAATGCTGTACTGCACATGCCGAAATTCTTCACCGCATCCGTTCCCCACAGGAATCGGAGTGCCCGGACGGCCGGAAAGACCGGAAACGCCGGTGCAGAACAGCAGAACACGGAACTGCTGAGCGCAATCAGCGACGCTCTGGTCAAGGGCAGGCGCAAACAGGTACTGTCCCTTACGGAGCAGGCTCTCGGTGCCGGCATCAAAGCGCAGACCATCCT